>NZ_BAACAP010000254.1:0-197577 GCF_045865695.1 Scytonema hankhaensis NUACC26 | reverse complement strand
TCAATTTCTTTCTCACGACCAACAACAGGGTCTAGCTTACCTTCGGTGGCTAGCTTAGTCAGATTTTTACCAAATTCTTCTAAAGTGAGAGACTGGTTGCGCCGTTGACCGTTACTGCTACCGCCGCGACCTCCAGCCACCGATGTAGCTTCGCCCAAATTGCGAATAACTGCTGTGCGGACTTGAGATAGATCTAGTCCGAGATTTTGTAGAACTTTAGCGGCGACTCCTTCACCAGCCTCAGTTAAACCTAACAGTAAGTGTTCGGTACTGATATAATTTTGTCCCAGACTGCGAGCTTCCTTAAACGCTTGCTCAAACAGACTTTTCACCTTGGGAGTGAAAGGAATTTCCGGGGGGACAAAGCCAGAACCCCGACCAATAATTCTTTCTACTTCGCGACGTGCGTCTTTGAGAGTAACGCCCAAGTCAATCAGCACTTTGGCAGCAACCCCTGTTCCTTCGCCAATCAAACCCAAGAGAATTTGCTCAGTGCCTACAAAATTGTGCCCCAGGCGACGAGCCTCTTCCTGGGCTAGCATAATGACTTTTATAGCTTCAGATGTGAAGTGTTCAAACATAGCGGGTACTTGCTCCCTTGCTGCTTGGGCTTCGGGTGATGTGACTCACCCTCACCTGAACATTTGTTTACTTTACTTAATGACAATGTATCTTTATTTTAAGGTGACTGACAGTAGTGAGACCCGTAAGAGTTAAGGTGTATTAGCCGTAGAAATTATGAATCATGAATGATAAATTATGAAAAATCATTCATCATTCATAATTTATCATTCATAATTTCTATGAGTGCAGGAAACAAAGAGCAACAGCATCCTCTATACAATCGCGATCGCCCCATCGTTGATACTTTACTAACTCAAGAAGTAACTGATTATAATTTAGCAGAATTAGCAAGATTGCGAATTCGCTATCAAGGTTTTCCTGGTGCAAAAGACATTCAACGGGATCTCAACCAGATTTTACAGCAATGGAGTCTTACTGAGGAACAATTGTTTGAGAAAACTCGCCAGCTTCATAATCTTGGGGGAATCTACAAGAGTCGTGGCAAACGGGAAGAGGAAGATTGGAACTAGGGATTGGGGATTGGGGACTAGGGAATAACTTACTTCTAATCCCTAGTCCCTAGTCCCTAGTCCCCTCTTGTCTCTCGATGCTGTCTAAGTTGTTTTAAAAGATTTTCTTGGGATGAAGGGGAATTGGTAGAAGTGGTTGCTGATTCGGGTTGTTGGGTTTCTTTGGGGGGTTGCGAAGGTTGTTTATCGCTTTTAATGACCGGAGGTACAACATCATTAATGACGATTTGCTGCTGATTTGTCCTTGGAGTCTCAGTCGTAAAGGTTATTGATGTTGGTAGAGAAGTTTTAATGAGGTTGCGATCGCTATCTAATGGAATATTAAATGTTATCTGTGGTGGCTTTGTAGTTGTGGAGGGCGTTGTCATCTTTGAATTGTAAACAGCAGTTTTGATTGAGTCTAAAGTAGTTGCAACCCGTACATCCTGCTGCATTTGCTGTGTGGAAGACACTAAGCCACTCAAACCATTAACAAGTTGTCGAAGATTTTGTCGAAACGCTGGATCTCCCGTCAATTCGTCCAAATCAGATGTAATTTTCTGGGTATTCTCAAACGTTACCCGTGCAGAATCTAGAGTTTGTTGCAGCACTAATAAGTTGCTGGAATTGTTGAGAGAATTGGTAACATCCCGCAAGTTGGCAGAAGCTTGTGCGGCGTTGGCTGAGAGAGTTTCTAGATTTTGCAGTAATTGACCTTGTGTCACGCGATTGACCGTAGGTGACAAACTGCTGACTGTTTGACGCAATGCATTACTAGTCTCAGTAATATTATTTAAGGCAGCAACCAGTGAAGAGCGGTTTTCTCCGAGTGCAGTATCAAGGTTATTAATCAATTTATTAGCTTGATTTGCTGTGAAACGAATTTCCTTAGCAGTTACACTAAATTGAGTAGCTGTACCACTAAACTGCCCTGCCGTTTCACCAATTCGATCTAAGGTTTGGGTCGTAGATGTACTAAGTCGATCTAAAGTTCTAGTAGTCGATGACGTTAGTTGAGTTGTGGCTTGTTGAATTGTATCTGTTGTTTCAGAAATGCCATTAACTTGTTGTTGTAAGCTTTTGCTTAAACCATTAAGATTGCGACTTAACTGAGCAACACTTTCTGCTGCCACTGCAGTGTTTTCCACAGCTTTATTAACATTTTTATAAAATTGTGGATTAGTGTACAGAGTTGCTAACTCTGTCGTTGTGCGAATAAGTTCGTCAAGACTGATACCAATTTGACCTTTTAACCGAGAAGTATTACAGACAATAATTTGGGGATTGCAATTTTTATCCAATGGTTTAGCAACATTACCAGATGGGATTAACTTTGTTCTTGGTGTAATATCAACAATGCTTTCACTAATCAACCCGGATTGATTGGCTTCAACTTTTACATCACTAGGAATAATGAGGTTGGGATCGCTAATTTCGATTTCAACTTCAACATTATTCGGTCCGGGTCTGATGTCGGCAATTCTACCTACTTTAACACCGCGATACCTGACAACCGCTCCTTTCTGCATTCCTCCGGCATTAGCAAATTCTACAATAGCTTTATAGGAATTGCGCCCAGCATTCACTCTATTTAACCATGCAAAAATTAGACCAAATACTCCCAATCCTAGTAAAAGTAATAGTCCGACAGAGCCTTCTCGAAATGTCCGCGATCGCATATCAATTCTCCTCTCTATTATTTTAGATTTTAGATTTTAGATTTAATCCACGCATCCACGCATCCACGCATCCAAAATTTTTTAGATTTGTCTTCAATCCAAAATATAAAATTCACGCATCGTTCTATCCGATAACCTGAATTGGTCCATTGACACTCCCGCTCATAAATTGTCTAATCAAGGGATGGTCTGTTTTATCCAATTCATTCACTGTACCTTGCCATTGCACTTTTCCCTGATAAAGAAACACCAGTTTATCAGCCGTGCGACGAATAGTGCTTTCTTGGTGAGTTACTATAGCGTAAGTGCCACAAACGCCTTGTGTCGATTGTAAATGCCGGATTAAATCTTCTATCACCGTAGAAGCAATGGGATCTAGTCCGGCGGTTGGTTCATCGTACAGCAAAACCTCTGGAGAGTCTTTAGGGTTATCGGGATTAGACATGATAGCACGAGCGAAACTAACCCGTTTTCGCATACCACCAGAAAGTTCAGCAGGAAAGCGATCGCCTATTCCCCCCAACCCAACCATTTCTAATTTTTCATTAACCAGTTCTCGAACCCGTTGACGAGGTAGTTTTGAGTGTTGGTAGAGTAAAAAACCTACATTCTCCTCAACAGTTAAAGAATCAAACAATGCCGCTTGTTGAAATACCATACCAATACCAACTGGATCTGTGCCATCTTCAATCAAACCCTCTCGCCGTTCTCCTTTTATGTAAATCTCTCCTTCATCAGGAGAAAGTAACCCAGCAATAACTCGTAAAATTGTTGACTTACCAGTACCGCTAGGACCTATAATCCCTAGTGCCTCTCCTCGAGCGAGCGTCAAATCTACATTATCTAATACTTTATTGCTACCAAAAGATTTAGAGATGCCTTTTAGTTCAATTAATGCTTGGGTCATTGGGGATTGGGGATTGGGGAACTCGGGACCCCTTCTGGGGATAAGGGGCCATGGGGATTGGGGATTAGTCATTGGTCATTAGTCATTGGTCATTGGTCATTGGTGGTTCACTATTGAACAAAGGACGCATAATAATTAAGTATTTTAGTCATTGGTCGTTTACTATTGAACAAATGACAAATAACAAATGACAAATGACAAAATAACAAAAATGGACAATCTTGATGTCATAGTCATTGGAAGTGGTATTGGCGGGTTAACTGCTGCTGCATTACTTGCTCGTTATGGTAAACGGGTCGTTGTTTGTGAAAGCCATACAGTAGCGGGAGGCGCTGCACACAGCTTTAAACGACGGGGGTTTGAATTTGATTCCGGTCCTTCATTCTATTGTGGTCTGACTGGTGCCAAAAGTTTAAATCCTGTAAAACAGGTTTTAGACGCTTTGGGCGAATCTTTACAAACTGTAGCTTATGACCCCCTTGGTCATTATCACTTGCCAAATATTTCTTTTCCGGTCTATAGCAATGCGGAACGTTATTTTGAAGAAATAGCCAAGACAACACCCCAAGGTGCTAAAGAGTGGAAGCAGTTTGCAGACCGGTTGTTACCTCTATACGAGGCAATGAAGGGTATTCCTTCTTTGGCTTTAAGGGCTGATTGGCAATTAATACCCGTGTTGGTTGGGCAGTACTTACCATCTTTATTCAAAATGTTACCTAACTTGCAGCTCGTGCAATCTTCTGTTGGTAATGTAATGGATGGAACAGTAAAAGATCCTTGGGTAAGGCAACTCATCGATTTAGAATGTTTTCTGTTATCCGGTTTAAAAGCACATGGCACTATTGCCCCTGAAGTAGCTTTTATGTTGGGCGAACGTTCCCAAACTAATGTAGAGTATCCACTAGGTGGAAGTGACGCAATTGTCAAGGCTTTGGTTCGAGGACTCAAACGTTGGGGCGGTGAATTATTGTTAGGTCATCATGTCGAGCAAATTCTTGTAGAGATGAGTCATGGCACAACCTACGATAGGACGAAAGATAAGATGCGCCATAGTCAGTCTCTGCGTAGAGTTACTGGGGTGCGCTTGAAAAACGGTCAAACTCTAAAAGCACCTGTGGTTATTTCCAACGCTAGTCTTTGGGATACATACACCCATCTGCTGCAACCCGAAGATTTGCCTTCTTCCTTTTGTAAAACAGCTTTAGATACACCTGCTGTTGACAGTTTCATGCACTTGCATTTGGGCATTCGCGATCGCGATCTAGAAAATTTAACAGGGCATCATGTCGTTGTTCATAATAGTGACAAAGATATCGCAGAACCCGGAAACACCTGCATGATATCCATTCCTAGCGTGTGGGATGCAACATTAGCACCTTTATGTCATCATGTGGTTCACGCCTATACTTTGGAACCTTTTACAGGGTGGGAACGGAATGACGATTACGAAGAGAAAAAGCACTCAAAAGCACAAACTTTATACCGAGCCTTAGAACGAATTATCCCAGATATTCGGGAACGTGTGGTGTTAGAACTTATTGGAACACCTTTAACTCACGCTCATTATTTGCGAAGGTATCGCGGAACTTACGGTCCCGCAATTAAGGCGGGTAAAGGGATGTTTCCAGGAGTACAAACACCAATACAGGGTTTGTATCGGGTAGGTGATAGTACTATGCCTGGAATTGGCGTACCAGCTGTAGCGGCTTCCGGTATTCTGTGCGCGAATACACTGGTTCAACCCCGCCAAACAGAAGAGTTATTAAAAGTTTTATAGCAGTTTTCACGTAGCTGCAACACATTAAATAATTGTCTTGTGGAAGATTGTCTTGTGGAAGATTGTCTTGTGGAAGATTGTCTTGTGGAAGATTGTCTTGTGGAAGATTGTCTTGTGGAACGGGCGTCTCGCCCGTTTTACTAGTAGTAGTGCATCTAGGCTTAATTGGTGGGTAGAAATTAATCGGTCAATGAGTCTAGATTCTTTCTCAAGAGCGCCCCTGCACCCCTGCTCCCCCTGCTGTCTTCACCGACCATTTTAAGGTGGACGCGGTAGTAGGGTGGGCATTGCCCACCCTACTACGTATATTTCAAAAAGCAAATACAATCGCTATAGTCTTAAGACTTTCTTCAGAGTTATGTTTCCGAAATCGATGAATCGATCGGTGATTCTAAGGATACAAACAAACAAAGGAATAAAATTGATGGTTAATCAAGTCACTGCTTCTGCTCAACTTAATAAGCCCGTTCTTCAAGAAGGTTCTAAAGGTGAGGCTGTAAAAGAACTACAAAAACTGTTATTACAATACGGTGCTTTTGTATTCCTTGGTCCTGATGGTGCTTGTGTATTTCCTGGTGAAGAAGTTATTGACGGCGTATTTGGTGCTAAGACAAAAAATGCAGTCATTCTTTTTCAGAGCAAAGTTTTTCTGACACAAGATGGAGTTGTTGGTAACAAAACTTGGCAAGCACTTTTCACAGGTGCGCCTGTTGATATGCCTGTTCTCAAAAAAGGTAGCAAGGGCGAAGTTGTTAAGCAAGCACAAGAAAGACTGGCACTCGCTGGTGATTACAACGGTGCGATTGATGGTGACTTTGGTAGTCAAACAGAAACTGCTGTAAAATCCTTACAAACTCGTACTGGATTGCCTGTAGATGGTGTTATTGGCAATCGCACTTGGTTTGAGTTAAGCAAAGTTAATACCGTATTCTGCTAGATATATCAGTATTTTCCTATAGGTTGGGTTTTGGTTCTTAACTCAACTAACTTCATCTTTTAACACCAAGTTCGAGCAAGCTTTAAAAAGCATAAGACTGATTTTCTTGGAATTGCGATTCAATATATTCCATAACTTCCAATTGAGCCTTTTGCCGATCGTCCATGATTGCTTCAATTGCCTGCTCAATCAGCAATCGTCGCGGTATAAATGTTTCTTGCAATAACTGTTCAACAAACATACCGAATCTCTCTGAAATTCTCGGTAGCTGATACTCTCGACCATTACCTACGTATCTCCAAGGCGTGGGTTTTTTTCTTGGTTGCTTTGGAATATCCTTTTTGGAAACTCTTGCGCTACAGGCTTTGAGAAGAGTTTCACGGATGACTTCTATCTGTACTCTTCCTGCTGCTAGTTTGTAAAGTACTTGCAGATCGAGATTGCTCTCAATTTCTTCCA
Organism: Scytonema hankhaensis NUACC26; assembly: GCF_045865695.1. Taxonomy (NCBI): domain Bacteria; kingdom Bacillati; phylum Cyanobacteriota; class Cyanophyceae; order Nostocales; family Scytonemataceae; genus Scytonema; species Scytonema hankhaensis. Next base: position 190,745 of record NZ_BAACAP010000254.1, on the reverse strand, counting down.
GTTGCTTCAAAGTAAACTCGCCAAGCACGGGCGCTAATTTCAAAATTCTAGTAGCAAGACCCGATGCCCATCCAAGAGTGGATGCTAATGCTTCTTCATATTGCTTCGGCTTGAGTCGGTCTTTAAGAAAATTCAAAAATTGACCCATTTGAGCAATTCCGACCAGATTATGGCAGCCGCAGTAATGAAGCTCGTCGATAACCTCTTCTACAGGGTTTTGCCCCTTTATAACTGCCAACTGAACAAAATCATAAAATTTTTCTGCGATCGTTTGTGAAAAATCCGCACACTGAGCTGTTTCTGGGATGTTGTTCATGCTAAGATTACTCCAGAATTTTGTTAATTTTATTTTTTAAAGGGGCGTATCCTAGGTAGGACTTGGATGCGTCCCTTTTCTGTGAATCTTACTATGTTTTGGTACTTTAGTATTGTTAATTTTTGAAAAAATTTTCTGTACAAATAAGTAAGTGATAATACTTAACATACATCCGGTCACTGGTTACTGGTCACTGTTCACTGTTTCTAAAACCCGACCTTGAATTTGTTGACCCAACCAAGGCGTATTAGTTGACAGGGTGTAAAGATTTTTCTTTTCGACCTTCCAGCTTTCTTGGGGATCGAATAGAATCATTTCTACTCGTTCCCCTGGTGCGATCGCACTAGGTTTCTGATGCAAGCACTCTGCAGGACGAGTACTTAAAGCTCTCCACAATTCTAAAGCCGTCCATTCCCCACTCTCTACGAGATACTGCCACAGAAAAGGTAACGCTAACTCAAAACCAATTGCACCTGGTGGGGCTTCAGCAAAGGAAACGGTTTTTTCCTCATAGGTGTAGGGCGAGTGGTCAATTGCGATCGCATCAATCGTACCTGTTTTGACTGCTTGCCGCAACGCCACTAAATCTTGATAATTTCCCAAAGGTGGTTCCAATCGCAGACTCGGATCGTAACTTTTCACTGCTTTTGTATCCAATAAAAGATGCATCCAAGTTGTACTAGCAGTCACAGGTAAGCCACTTGCTTTTGTAGAAGCAATTAAATCGACACTACGAGCCGTAGAAACACGCATAATATGTATAGGCACACCTATAGGAGCAGCTAATTCTAACAAAGCAGCAATGGCAGAAGTTTCAGCGCTTACAGGTATAAAAGGCAACCCCAATCTGATAGCATCTAAACCTTCCCGCACAACTCCATTCCCCTTCAACTCGGGATGGCAGCAGTAAAACGCCACTGGCTTCCCTAACGGTTGGAGATATTCCAAAACTCGTCGCACCAAGGCAAAATTTTCCCAAGGTTGACCATCTGTAAAACCAACTACCCCGGTGGCTGCTAAATCTGCCAATTCAGTCATTTGCTTGCCAGCTACTTTCTCAGTTATTGCACCCCAGACGTTAACAAGAGGTAGGAGGGAGTGAGGAACAGGGGAACTCTCTCTGTGTTTTTTGCTTTTCTGCAACAACTGTGCCACAACAGACGGGTCATCAATAGCTGGGGATGTATCGGGTAATAGATTAATTCTTGTAAAACCCCCAGCAGAGGCAGCTTGCATGAGAGAAAGAAGATTTTCTCGTTCTTCAAACCCAGGTTCCCCAGAGTGACTGTATAAATCCACCAATCCCGGTCCCAGAACTAAACCATGACAATTTCTGATGTGGGTGTCCTTTGGCAAATCAGAAATGTTATCGGCAACAGATCCAATTAAGCCATCGTTTATCAGCACATCAGTAACGCGGTCAATCCCAGAAACAGGGTCAATAACCCTTACTTGTTGTAGCAGTTCGCTTGTCATTTTACCTATTAGCTATTAGCTATTAGCTATCAGCTTGCATTTATTCAAATATCAGCTCTGTACAAGTGTACAGTTTTTTGACACTCTGCTAAATATGCTATGCTACAATGCTCCTGCTGCTGTTTTGTCCAATACGCCTCCACCTAAATGAGTGGTGATGTTCATTGCTTGTAGTACTGGCAAACCATTTGCCCCAAAGGGGTAATCGATAACGCTAACGGCTCCATTTCCTTGACGGAAATTCCAGAATTGTTCTGATGACAAACCGAGAATATGACAGAGCAAAGTTTTATTAGTCGCATCGTGAGCAACCACTAATCCCGTTTTGAAACCCTTTGCCAATGCTGTTTCTACAATAGATTGCCATGCAACAACAGCACGATCCCAAACTTGCTGCAAAGTCTCTCCTTCTGGCATTTGCACTTGGGCTGGTGTTGTACGCCAACGATGTAACTCGCCAGGAAACTCTTCGTCGATTTCTTTTTCTAACTTGCCTTCCCACAGCCCGTGGCTGATTTCTCTCAAACCATCATATAGTTGCATTTCCAGATTGGGATGGGATGACAAAATAATTTCGGCTGTTTCTTTCGGACGCAACATTGAACTACTTACGGCAAAATCAATGGCAACATCTTTGAGAAATTGGGCGGCTTTGTGTGCTTGCTGTCTGCCGTTGTCGTTCAAAGGAACATCAATTTGACCTTGAAATCTTGTTTGGCGGTTCCACTCTGTTTCTCCATGTCGCACTAATAATAATCGTATCCCCTGATGATTGGGTCTTAAGGAGGGGAGGATTTCTCCAAGATGTTGGGTTTGATTGAGGGATTCTAGTTGGACGGATTCTCCCAAGCCTCCAGAGAAATTAAGGACAGTGATATTGCAGTTGGATTGCTGTATGGAATGGTAGCGAGATGCAGAAATGGAAAGTGCGGTGCTAATCAAAGCACGATTAATACCATTATGTCCGACGATCAGAATCGTTTCGCCTTGATGACGCTGTAAAACCTCTTGCCAAAATTGACGTGCTTGTTCGTATAAAGCTAGGACGGGAAAGAATTCTTTTGTTTCTTCGCCATCTTGGATCGGCATTTGGAGTCGATCCGGGGTTTGATGCCAACTACGATACTCTTCAGGAAATTTCTCTTTGACTTCAGCAGTTGTCATTCCTTGCCATAAAGGAAGGTCTACTTCTAGTAACTTCTCAGAAGCTTGAGGAACAGGAGATTGTTCGGAACGATTGGCAAATTCCTTACGAATAGTCTCTGCTGTGTCTTTGGCTCGTTGTAGGGGGCTAGTGTATATTGCGCTAAATACGATACTAGCAAGCGCTTTGCCCACTTTACTCGAATCGATACGACCTTGTTCTGTGAGCTTGGATGCATCTGTACGTCCTTGTATGCGTTTTTCGGCGTTGTACGTGCTTTGACCGTGACGCACAATAATTACACGGGTCACTTTTTGCCCTCCTCTATGTTAAATTCCGCGAAGGAAACCTCTATCACTAGTAGCAAACTATTGCCTGTAAGTACATGGCACTTTTCTACTAGTTAATACGATCGCGAAAGGTTTTCCTGCGTAACATAATAAAAAGAGTATCATCCATTGCTTCAAAAAACGATTGCAACTCAATATATTTCTAAAACTAAATATCCCTCCAGATTTCTGGCTAACGCCTACAATCTGAAGGGACTTAGATGACTGATTGACGTTTTCCAAAATTTTGGTCACCTTTTTGCTGAACGACGCTACGTGAAATCAAGGATTTTACTCTGGTGTCACTTGGACTTCCACGGCGTTTCCATTATCAAATGGTTGATTTCCTGCTTGTGGTATGATGGCGTTATTGGAATTAAACCGATCGTTCTGACGCAATTCAACGCGATCGCTCAGTGGAACTACACCTGTTGGAGCCGCTTGAACCCTTGGTCTTGAAGTGCCCACATTTGTGTCTGAAAAGAATCTTGAGTAATCGTTTTGAGCCGATCTATTCCCAATATTAGTCAAAGATCCCCCTTTAATGGTATAGTTTTCTCGCTCGGATTCGAGTTTTTGCGAAGATTGCCCGTATGCTGCACCCCATATACCTAAAGTTGCTACCATAGCTGTCAAAGCAGCGATCGTTCCAGTATTCATTGTCTTCACCCAATTTTCAATTCTTTGATGCCTGATGATATTGTAAAGATATTCAGTTTTTTTACTATTGTAAGCTTAGCTACAGAAAAATCAGTATATCGAAATACATATTTTTTTAATCTTAACCCGAAAGGCGACTGCGGAGCGTTTTAGTGCGTCCTCCTGCACGAACGAGCAGGGGACTCGCGTTCTACAAGATATGGTCTCTTAATCTGAAAACTGGTGGACATTGCCAATTTCTATGCTTGCATAAATATAGCATTCCTAAATCATTCGTGAGAAACAAGATCCCAGACTTCTTAAAAAAGTCTGGCTCTGAGTCTTTCAATTCTTGTTACGCGCCAACAATATCAATGGTGGTATTTCCAATAATGGAGTTGAAGGTGTATGGAGCTTAAATCAAGCTCTTAACCCAGATGGTTTACAGCACGTTATGGCATATTACTACAAAGACTTTCTTGTCTTTGGTTTTGAAGACTTGTGGGGTGGTGGTGACAAAGACTATAACGATACCGTTTTCGCCATTGATATTGGTAAGAAAAACGCTCGCTCCGTTGCTAATGTACCAGAACCTTCTACAGCTGTAGCAGTATTAGGCATTAGCGCACTAGGCTTTTTGAAAACTCGCCGACGCCGTTCCTCTGACAACATTTCATAATCCTCATCAACACATGATAGCAACCGTATCTTTTGAAATTATCAAATTTGACATAGCTTCTTGAGAGGTAAATATACATCTACGCTCTAATTTGGATTTGATAAGCTGGTGCATCTAATACTCAATATCTTTTTTCACTTTAACAAGGCAAACACAACTTGTCACGACTCTCGTAAGTTCCATAGCCGATAGACTCTCGTCTGTCGGCTTTCGATATGTTGTTCCTTAGAATGTATTATTATATAACCGTATCCTCTCTTGGGAAGGAGCAGAGCGTAAAGTACACTGCTTAAAAAGCGATAATATTTTACAAGCAGTAGAAAGCGATCGCAAACCAGTAAAATGGAAATAATACAGTTGTCTTTGTTTTCTAACCAAGAAGATTGCAAGTCTTTACAAAAGCAAAAAAAAGCTCAATTAGGACGCTATGGACGTATCCAAAGAGAACTAGAAACGTCAGATTGCGATTCCTACAAGATATTTATTGAATTTGAGCCACCATTACTACCAGCGTATAACTACAGATTTGTGGATTTGTTCTGCGGTGCGGGGGGGATGACGCAAGGTTTTTTTCGAGCTGGCTTTCGACCAATAGCAAGTGTAGAAGTGAATGAAATTGCTTCTGCAACACACAACATAAACTTTCCCCACTGTCATCATTTTTGTGGCGATATAGAAAAATTTGAGTCACAACAATGGTTATCTGAAATTAATTCACCTGAAATCCACATTGTTGTTGGCGGACCACCGTGTCAAGGGTTTTCTGTTGCGGGAAAACGCGATTCCAAAGATCCTCGAAATCGGTTGTTTCGTGAATTTGTGCGGGTTGTTTCAGAAATCCAACCTTGGTATGTTGTTATGGAAAATGTACCAGGAATTTTAACTATCAATAACGGGGCTGTCAGGAAAGAAATTTTTGAGGCTTTTACTAATATCGGTTATCCTCACATATCTGTAGCTATTTTAGAATCAGCAGCATACGGAGTTCCTCAAATCCGCCCAAGAGCCATCTTTATTGCCAATCGATTTGGTATGATGAACCCCTATCCAAAGGCACAATTATCGTCTCACCAATATAAGCCTATTGAATCAGCAATTGCTGATTTGCCAGAATACACGCCCATACCAGAAATTAACCATGAGTGGACTCGTCATTCTCCCGAATATATGGAAAGAATTGCTCGAGTTCCCCCAGGAGGTTCTTTATACACAAAATATGTTGATGCTTTCAAGCGTCAATATCCAGGGTTACCCAGTATGACAGTCAAAGAAAATCACGGGGGGACACACATTCATCCCTATCTCAATCGTGTGATTTCAGCACGTGAAATGGCAAGATTGCAAACATTTCCAGATACATTTCTTTTTGCAGGTTCCATGAAAAAAGCAATGTGGCAAATTGGAAATGCTGTACCACCTCGTTTAGCAGAGTGTATTGGGTACGCGCTAATTCCTTCCTTAAATGAAATACAACACAATCTCTCAAATGGAAACTAACAATGCCTTCTAATATTGAACTTCTACCACCTCTTAACGCAAAGTGCGTGCGGGAAAATGGCAAACAATATTATGTAGATGCTTTGGGAAACCGTTTTCCAAGCGTGACAACTATACTGAATGTGACAAAACCGCAAGAGGAACGCGATAAACTCAACAATTGGAAATTTCGTGTTGGGATGGAAGAAGCAACTCGTATATCCACAACTGCCAGCCGTCGAGGAACCCAAACTCACAAACAAATTGAACGTTATTTGCTTGGAAAGAATTTTGATTGTCCCGAAGCAAGTCGTCCTTATTGGGAAAGTATCAAACCCGTGTTAGAAGAAATTGATACAGTAAGACTTGTAGAAGGTTCGGTGTTTCACTACAACAAAAGCTATTCTGGTAAAGTAGATTGTGTTGCTAGTTACAAGGGCGTACCTTGTATCTGTGAGTGGAAGACCTCTGATAAGCCTAAAGAATCCATTGAGCGATTGTACGAGTATCCATTGCAACTCACAGCTTATTTAGGAGCAGTCAATGATTACTATGGAGAATATGGTATTAAGATAGATCGTGCTTTGTTAGTTGTGGCGATACCGGACAGAGAGGCTGAGATATTTTGGTTTGAACCAGAAGTCATGCAAGAGTATTGGGAGAAGTGGGAAAAAAGGGTTGCCGAGTATTGGCAAAGAATGGGGAACAGATAGAATTAGTAATAAAAAGTATGGTCATTTTTATTTCAAATTTAATATATGTTTAAATAGAGTTAAAAGGTAACTTCTATCTATATGAGAGTGTGAAATTTAATGGCTGTACAGTTTATCCTAAGTGATTATGTTGACAAAGCTTTGGCACAGGCAGTTTACGACAAACTGGAAGATGGCTCATTTGCTGGTAAAATTCCGTCTTGTACAGGGGTTATAGCTTTTAGTTCAACATTAAAAGAATGTGAAAGTGAGTTACGCTCAACACTTGAAGATTGGATTTTACTTGGATTGAAATTAGGATATTTTTTACCAATTATTGATAATATTGACTTAAACAAGGAGATCAAGCTTCAATAATGATATGTGAACTTACTGAGAAGATTATCAATTAGTAAGTAGCGAAAATTTGTGCTGCTGTTAACTGCAACTCTTGAAAAGTAGGTGAGATAATACGCTCGCTACCACGAAATTGAGCAGGTTTTTGGTATCGATTTCCATCAGATGACAACTGATAAATCGATACTGTTGGCTGCTTTGGATTTCCAATATAATCTCGACCTCCTAAGCCTAAATAGTCTACAATCCAGTATTCTGGAATGCCTATTGCGCTGTAGTCTTCGACTTTTCGTGCATAATCATTTTGCCAGTTAGTGCTAACGACTTCTACTACGAGTTTGACGGAAGTTCCTAAAGTGATGACAGGCTCATCTTGCCATAATAGTTCATTCTTCAGCGCCGCTTTATCTAAGACAACAACATCAGGACGGAAAGCTGTTGTTGTTCCTAGAGGTTTTATTAAACAACGAGTCGGTGTAAACCAATCAAGACTTAACCTGTCTATTTCAACATTCACTTTTCGTAAGATAAAAGCAGATACCTCTTCATGAGGTCCCGTTGGTTCCATATCAATAAGTTCTCCGTCGATTAATTCGTAACGTTCATTATCTCCATATTTGGTAATGAAGTCATCAAAGGTCAAGAGTTTTGGAACGGCTTGTGTCATCGCAATTGCAGCTCCTAATTTACCCACTGATATTTTTGTTTCCCATTTTAAACTCATCGAGATTCTGCTTCAATACCGAACCGAAGAGTTGGGGAAGAACAACGCCAATTTTGTCTGTTAGACCTAACGGGAACACAACCTTGCGATCGCATTTCCTCTGCTGATATATCATTAGGTTTGTCGAATAACCAGTAACCTCTTGCATCTGGTTCTGATTCAGCTTGTAAAACTATATCGTTTTCTGGTGTGTCTTCATAATAGGAATCATCGGGATAATCTTCGTTATAAGAGTCACCTTCACCATAGCGCTCTTCAGGAGAATATCTGTCTGAGTTTCTATCTTCCCTTCCCCATCGAAGCCTTCTTGAAGGACAACTCCAATTTGGTCCTGGAGAATTTAGGCGAACACAACCTTGCGATCGCATTTCATCTGCTGATATATCATTAGGTTTATAAAATAACCAATAACCTCTTGCATCCGGTCCCGACACCGCTTGTAATTCTTCCTCAGAAACGACATCACCAGCTTCTTGGCGCGAATCTCCACCATCAACCTCTACCCTAATACTTTGGCGAGGACAACGCCAATCCGGTTCGTCAGAACCTACAGGTATATTTGCTGGAACACAACCTTGCGATCGCATAGCTTCCGATGAGATATCATTAGGTTTAAAAAACCACCAATCTCTTCTATTTTCCGATCTTGATACAGCCGTTAGTTTTCGTGTAGGGTAGACTTGCTTGTTATAAGAGTTTGATAGATTGCTTTCTTGTAACCTATTGATACGAGGGTTTATTTCCTGTGCCAAGGTACAAGATGCATTAATATTCCATACAATAGCAGTTGCTATGAAAGATAAAGTTGTCAATTTATTTTTTCTCATACTTCTGATTTAATAGAAACTAGCAATTCAATATTTGCTTTTACAACAAATATAAGAAATCGTCTAAGCTTATACGTGCCTGTTTTAAAATCTTAGCTAAAGTAGTGCGCTTGACTGGTCGATGAGCGGGAACTGTTAAATTTAAAGTTTCTTCTGACAAGGGTTTTTCTAACCGGATGTGACTCCCACGTTGACGCACAACAAGCCACCCATCTCTTTGTAAAGCAGCAATAATTTCAGTATATGGTAAGCTTGGAACTTTGCTCACAATGCTAACTCTCTCACAATAACTCCTTCTGCAACATTAATTTCATCCTCTGATGGTTCCAAATACAGTTCTATTGCCTCCTGTATATTATCTAATGCTTCTTCAATGCTTTCCCCTTCACTAATGCAACCTGGAAGAGAAGGTACATAGACAGTATAGCCGCCTTCATCACTTGGTTCTAATACGACTTTTATCTTCATAATCAAGTTTTGTACTCCATTTATTTGAAAATTGTGTAATAGGAGTAATGTAAATCCCATAAAATCAATCTAAAGATTTTAGCTATCTACGATTCCAGTACAGCCAAGACAGATTTCGGTAACAATTTATCCTTAAACCAAATAATACGAGCAGGAACATCATTCAATTTTACACCTGCCTTTTCCAAATTCAATCGCTCAGAAATAGCCAAAATCAAATTATGAGACTGTGCGCGACGAACTTGTGCAAACTTTTTTTGTAAATATTCCGGTCTCCAATATCCCACAATCTCTAATAAAAACGAGCGTCCATCGGGATGAACCAATCTAAAATCTGGAATCATAACACTTCCAGGTATCGGAATCAAGTCAACTTCTCGCTCTAATACCCAATCAGTTTTTAAAGCATCCCACTTGTCAGCGAAAGAATGTTCCAACATACTATCATAAGGCTTTCCTGGGGGATAATGCGTTACCAAACCGCAATCAGAATTCAGAGTAAACCGCCCTGTTTTCCAAGCATTTGTGTAAACATCCCTAACTTGAAGCGTAGAAGAAAGACTCCATTTTGTAACGTGAAGTAAAGCAGGTATGAGTTTAGCAATTGCCAAACCATACCGCGTACTGGAAGTAAACAAACTTGTAGGACCATCAATTGTAATTGTAAACCCGTGGTCAGCATCTCCCTCTATATAAGACATTAATTGAAACAATTTGAGATATCGAAATAAAAGCTTATACTGTCCTGGAACATTGCGATGAGCATTAATTGTTAATTGACTTGCCTTATAAAAAATCCCCTGCACCTGAGACAAATTGTAGCGGTGTAACAAACTCTCAGGTTGAGGCGCATCAAAAGCAGTCAAAATTTTATTTTCCGATAGATCGGCATACAACCCATTACGAACTTGTTCCGACACCACTTCCCGCCCAACTTCGCGAGTTAACTCATCAGCAACCGCTTGCAAAGTCACCTCCGTCAATTCACGACTTGGAACAGACTTAGCCGCCAAAGCAAACACCTTTTCTCGTAACATTTGAGGTTCCAAAGGACTAACCACCTCAAACGTACAGAAACTGCTTTTCAAAATATAAGCCAAACCACGCTTGACCTTATAATCCGTAGTATCGCCCTCAAACTCCAACAACTGACGCTCGAGCACTCCCTGAGAACTATTCACCGCCTTCTGAAAAAACCCAATCAACTCCGTCGCCATCCCCAAAGTCTTATCATCAACCTTCAACCTTTTAGGAACAATCTCCTCCCCATTTTGCCTGTGACTCAGTAAATCACCAGGTAACATAAAACCTACCTCCCAACCCAAATTATTCAACCTACATCAGCGTTCGTCTGCTACAGGGTGCGGTTTATTATCAATCTTATAATTCAAATCCAACTGTTCAGCCGCTTTATAACTTTGTCCCCCACCACTTCCATAAACCACCTGCAAATTCCCTTTCCCCTGCTCCTCTGTTCCCCTGCTCCCCTGCTTTCTTTCAACACCTCGCCGCCTAGCCGAAGTCCCCTCCTCAGTCGTATCCTCAGCCACCACCTCATACAAAATCGCCTGCTTATTCCCCTCCTTACCCCTTCTCAAAACCCTTCCCAAACGCTGAATATACTCCCTTGCCGAACCAGTTCCCGATAAAATAATAGCAACAGCAGCAGCAGGAACATCCACACCCTCATTCAACACGTGAGAAGCCACCAAAGTCCTATATACCCCCTCACGAAATTTTGTTAATATTTCATGCCGTTCTTTCACAGGAGTTTGATGAGTAATTGACGGAATCAACAATTCCTGAGAAATTCTATAAACCGTCGCATTATCAGCAGTAAAAACCAAAACTCGCTCCGGATAATGTTGCGTTAATAAATCTATCAAAATCCTCAACTTCGCATCAGTTCCCAAAGCAATTTCTTTAGCTTCGCGATGCGCTAACATAGCCCTACGTCCTGCTTGAGAACGAGCACTCATTTGCACAAATCTTTGCCAACCTTGTATGCTACCCAAAGAAATCTTTGCTTCTTTTAAAAAATCATTGCGAGTTTGAATCAGTAGATTGTATTTTTCCCGTTCTTGTTGTGAAAGCTTGACCTTAATTTGAACAATTTCGTGTTCTGCTAACGCTTTCCCCGCGAGTTCCTCAGCCCTTTTACGATAGACTTCTGGACCTATTAAAATATTTAAATCCGCATGCTTACCATCCGTCCGTTCCGGTGTAGCAGATAACCCCAAACGATAGGGTGCGATCGCATATTCAGCAATAACCCGGTTAAAATCTGTTGGTAAGTGGTGACATTCATCAAAAATCAGTAAAGCATACCGATCCCCAAGCGATTCTGCATGAATAGCTGCACTATCATAAGTTGACACGAGGATAGGAGTTTTATCGCGAGAACCCCCTCCCAACAATCCCACCTCAGCATCGGGAAACGCCGCTTTCAAATGAGCGTACCACTGGTGCATTAAATCCAGAGTCGGGACAACAATCAAAGTTGTACGAGGCGTTGATTGCATTGCCATTTGCGCCAAATAAGTCTTTCCAGCTGCTGTTGGTAATACCACTACCCCCTGTCTTCCCGCCAACTTCCAAGCAGCTAGCGCCTCGCTTTGGTGGGGATAAGGCTCCATTTCCAGACTAGAATTCAACTCTATGGGGTAAAACTCTTTAGCCTCGTCAATAAAACTCGTATCTTCAGCTTGTAGCGCTTCTACCAAAGGACGGTATTGAATTGCGGGAATCCGAAATTTTTCTACCCTGTCATCCCACGTTGCAAAATCCATCCAGCTTTTACCGCGAGGTGGTGGATGCAAAATTAATGTGCCACGATCGAAGGTTAATGTAGGGGTGCGACCCATATAAATGCTTTTTCCTACTCCTGAAACTGGGAACTATGAACTAGAGGCTGGGAATTGGGAAATCATCCTGTTACTAGTCTCTCGTACAGAGTTCCTTCATTAAATATTAATAACGTAATTATACGTATGATAAATCGGAACGGCTCAGATAAAACACAAGTTAATGCATTTATCAACCAGATCAAATCGTATTGGAGGCGACCTCCCCGTCTTTTCGACTCCTACAATGCCCAACGCCATCGCTTTACAGTCAAGCGATTGCGGCTACAAGCACAGGTTATGCTAATTGTTGGGTTAACAGTTATTGCATTTTTCTTGTGGTTGAACGTACAACCTTCTGGTAAACTATCTGCTCTCACTCTTGGGGTTTTTATAGAAATAGTCATAGGAGCTTGTTGGTTTTTCTCCAAAACTCAACTTGGCTATCGTCATCCTCACTTTATCTTTTTAACTTTAAGTTGGTCTGTAACTTGTATCAATCAAATTGGAACTGCTTTACTTTTTGGTATCGTTGAGCCAAGAATTGGTATTTGGAATTTAATGTTTCTCACTCAAGCAACAATCGTTCCCGTTCAATGGCATCTTCATGCGATCGCTCAAATAGGAACTATCATTTGCTATTTGACATTGTACGGGTTATTTCAGCCTACCTTAAAATATCCGTTTCCTTATTATATGGAACAAGGGCTATATTTATTTTGGACTTGTGTCATTTGTAATTTATCTGTTTATTTTTACGATAAACTCCGAAAGGAAGAATTCCTCGCTCGCAAAGATTTAGAAGTCGCTCAGGAAAAGTCCGAGAAGTTATTATTGAATATTTTGCCAGAAACCATCGCAGCAAAACTGAAGCACCAACGGACTACAATCGCCGATAATTTCCATGAAGTCACAGTCTTGTTTGCCGATATTGTCGGCTTTACAGAACTTTCCAGTATTACCTCTCCCACAAAATTAGTTGAGTTACTCAATGAAATTTTTTCCAAATTTGATAAACTAGCAGAATGGCATGGAGTCGAAAAAATTAAAACAATTGGTGATGCTTACATGGCTGTAGCTGGATTGCCCATTCCACGCAGCGACCATGCAGTCACTATGGCTAAGATGGCATTAGATATGCAACTCGCCATCCAACAGTTTAACAAAGAGAGAGATTCGTCGTTCCGCATCCGGATTGGTATTAGTACGGGTCCTGTGGTAGCAGGAGTGATTGGATTGAAAAAGTTTACTTATGACCTTTGGGGAGATACAGTCAATACAGCGAGTCGTATGGAATCCCATGGAATAGCAGACTGCATTCAAGTGTGTGAAGCAAGTTACGAGTGCTTAAAAGATAAATTTTTGCTCGAAAAGCGGGGTTTAATTCCTGTCAAAGGCAAAGGAACGATGATGACATATTTATTGAAAGAAGAGAATAGGGCGTAGGAAATAGGGTTGATGACGTACAGAAATTAATTGTTAAAAAAATTATATTTTTTTAAATATATGTATAAAAACACAACAGACTTCAAGCATAGCGAGCGCTAAAATTTATACAAACTTAATATACAAATAGCTATCTCGAACTGCGTAGACCAAAATAGATACAAATGATATTTGCCCTACTCCCTATTTCTCACGAGCAAAGGAAAAACAACATTGAAACAAATTAGATTTCTTCTTGAACCTTATTTCATAACTACCTTGGCTGTAGGTAGTGCTTTAACACTAACATTACTACTACAGTCAATGTTAACGCCAACCTTGTTCCAACTCTTTTTCGCATCTGTCGCAGTTAGTACTAGGTACGGCGGAATGGAATCAGGGTTGTTAGCTACTGTTTTGTCAAGCTTAGCTATTGGTTATTTTTTCATCAAACCTATATACTCAATTGATATTTTCACTGTTAATAATCTTTTGCAGTTGGGTACGTTTATTCTTGTTTCAATACTGATTAGCTCGCTCAACTCAGGGTTACGTAATGCAAAACAGCGCCTTGAGATAAGTGTTCAGAAGTTACGCTCGAGTGAGACAAGGCTTAGACGACTCGTTGAATCTAATATTTTTGGTGTTGCTTTTGGCGATTCGAGTGGCGGTATCCACTATGCCAATGACTATTTCTTAAATATGGTGGGATATACTCGTGAGGATTTCCGCTTAGAGAAGGTGCGCTGGGATACCATGACCCCACCAGAGTATCGGCAAAAAGATTTAAAAAAAATAGAAGAATCAAAAAAGGATGGAATTGCTACTCCTTACGAAAAGGAATATATTTGTAAGGATGGTAGTCGCGTACCTATTCTTATTGGTGGTGCGCTCGTAGAGGAACCAGGGAAAGATGAACCGGAAATGATAGCATTTTCTCTGGATTTGAGCGATCTCAAACGGGTGGAAAAAGCGCTGCGACAGCGAGACTCGGAGATGCGTCTGATTACAAATGCCGTACCCGCACTCATTTCCTACGTTGATGCTCAACAAAGATATCGTTTCAATAATAGAGGCTATGAAGAATGGCACGGAATTTCCGCGTCAGATATTTATGGCAAAACAATTAAAGAAGTTGTGGGCGAGTCAGTTTATGAGTCAATTCGTCCGTATGTAGAAGCTGTTTTGTCAGGAGAACACGTAACTTATGAAACTAATTTACAATACGAAAATGGTACAATCCGTTATGTAAACATTTCTTATGTTCCTCAATTCAATTCTCATGAAGTAGTAGGATTTGTTGCCCTAATTCAAGATATTACAGAGCGCAAGCAGGCAGAAATTGCTTTGAAAGAAAGTGAAGAACGGTTTCGCCAACTTGCAGAAAAAGCCGAAGCAACCAACCGGATAAAAGACGAGTTTTTAGCCACACTCTCACACGAACTCCGCACTCCTCTAAACGCCATGCTTGGTTGGACGCAACTCCTCACAACTCGAAAGTTTGATGAAAATAAGACGGCTAAAGCTTTAGAGACAATAAACCGCAATACTAAATTATTATCAACACTGATTGAAGATGTTTTAGATGTTTCGAGAATTATTACAGGGAAACTGCGCTTGGAGGTTCGCCCAGTAAAACTTGTACCCGTCATCCTTTCAGCTATCGAGACTATAAGTTCAGCTGCTGACGCTAAAGACATTACTATCGAATCTTTTTTAGACCCCTCTATCGGTGTCGTTTTGGGCGATCCCAATCGCTTGCAACAAATTGTTTGGAATTTACTTTCCAACGCTGTTAAATTTACACCTCGCGGTGGTAAGGTTGAGGTGAAATTGTCTATAGAAGAAAGTCAGTGGGAAAAAACTCAACAATCAGTACTGATTAAAGTTAAGGATACAGGAGAAGGAATTGCTCCCGAATTTCTACCTTACGTGTTTGAACGCTTTCGTCAAGCGGATAGTTCGAGTACGCGATCGCATGGAGGATTGGGATTAGGTTTAGCGATCGTTCGTCATCTAGTAGAATTGCATGGCGGTACAGTCCGCGTCACAAGCCCAGGACTTGCTCGAGGTACGACATTTATTATCAGTTTACCTCTGAAGATAGGGGGAGAAGGAGAGAGTGGGAAAGTGGGGGAAAAAGAAAAATTGTTATCCTCCCATCCCCCTAGCCCCCCATCACCTCATCCCCTCAATGATTTGCGGGTTCTCGTCGTGGATGATGAATTGGATGCACGTCAGATAGTTACAACAGCATTAGAACAATATCAAGCAAAAGTCATGACAGTAACTAGTGCCGCAGAAGCACTTGTTGCTTTGCAAGAATTTCAACCAGATGTACTAGTGAGTGATATTTCCATGCCACAAGAAGATGGCTACTCCTTGATTCGTAAAATTAGAGCATTAAGTCAAGACAAGAGTGGGAGTATTCCTGCTGTGGCGCTAACAGCATATGCTAGAGCAGAAGACTGTACTCAAGCACTGCTTGCAGGTTTTCAACTACACGTTCCCAAACCAGTTAACCCAGATGAATTAGCAGCAGTTATTGCTAATCTTGTTAAGTAAATGTAGGTAAGTCAGTACAATTAAAGTTAATTAGCGAGGATCGTCATTAGTCATTCGTCCTTGATAAGGATTTATGGTAAATTTACATTTTGTAATGTACTGCGGTTTATTTCCACCTGGCTACTTAGAATGGTGGAAAGATCAAGTGAAGATATTATGGTACTAGCTTTTGACTTATTAAATTTTTAGCAAGAGGAAAAAATGAGTATTGTCATATCAGATGAAACTTTACACGAAGCGTGGAATGACAGAAGCCGAATTTAAACAGGAAGTTGCCCTGTTGCTGTTTGAGTCAGGAAAACTTCCCCTTGGACATGCTAGCAAGTTGGCAGAAATGAATAAAATACAGTTTCAACAATTGCTTCAAGAACGCAAAATTCCTTTATATTCTTATGAAATGGAAGATTTTGAACTCGATTTGAAGAATTTACGGGAGTTGGGTAGGTTGTGATTGTTGTCAGTGATACTTCACCAATTACCAGTCTTGCGGCTGTTGGGCAATTAGAGCAACAATTGGACGAAGGGGAATGTGAAGCCATAGCTTTAGCGATTGAGCTTAATGCAGAACTGCTACTTATTGACGAAAGGCGAGGAAGAGCAAAAGCCGATAAATTAGGACTACGAATTACAGGGTTGTTAGGCGTTTTGGTTGAAGCGAAACGAAAGGGTTTGATTGTAGCTGTCAAAGGTTGTAATGGACGAGTTGATTGCAGTAGCAGGATTTAGAGTGGCGGATGCTTTGTATACTCATATTTTACAAATTGTGGGAGAGTAGTTGCAGTCTCTCACCCTTCCAATAAATCTCGCTTTCGAGATGGTAAACTAGCTCGCGAACATATCTGCTGAGATCGAGCCAGTAGTACTAGTTCAGATCGGATTGCTATCCCCTGACAAGCTTTCTGTGGCAGGGGTTGAAAGCGATCGCAAAGTGTCAGATATGTCTTTGCCTGCTAATAAGCTTAGCCAGCGTGTTGCCATAAATCACTAAATTCGAGCGGTTGTTTATTGGGAGTCTTGCATTATGGATCTTCAACTTACAAATAAAGTGGCTCTAGTCACTGGCTCAACGGCAGGAATTGGACTAGCAATTGCTACTAGTCTTGCCCGAGAAGGAGCAAACGCGATCGTTAACGGACGAACGAGCGATCGCGTGAATGCAGCAATCGAGCAAATTCAACAAAATGTACCCCATGCCAAGCTCCAAGGAATTTCCACCGATTTGGGAACTCAATTAGGAGCCAGCGAGTTGTTTGAGCAAATACCAAAACTAGATATTCTAGTGAATAATTTAGGAATTTATGGTTCTAAAGCCTTTGCAGAAATTTCTGATGATGAATGGATGAAATTTCTGGAAGTGAATGTCATAAGTGGAGTACGACTTTCTCGCCAGTATTTACCTTTGATGTTGAAACAAAATTGGGGACGCATCATTTTCATTTCCAGCGAGTCAGGAGTGAATATTCCAGCAGAAATGATTCACTATGGGGTTACTAAAACAGCACAACTATCTTTGGCTCGCGGTTTAGCAGAGATGACAACTGGCAGCAATGTAACAGTCAATTCCATATTACCAGGTCCAACTCGTTCTGAAGGTGTAGAAGATTTTATTCAAGGATTGGCGAAGGATCGAAACATCAGCCCAGAACAAGTTGAGAAAGAATTTTTTGAGAAAACACGCCCCTCTTCTCTTATTCAAAGATTTGCTTCAACATCTGAAGTTGCTTCTCTGGTTGCTTATATAGCCAGCCCCCTATCCTCAGCGATTAATGGAACTGCATTGCGGGTAGATGGTGGCGTAGTGCGATCGATTATTTAAACGAAGTTCAAGTATATACAACTTTTTCTTACCCACCTAGTACAAGTCGGCGGAAATAAGGTAACCATTCGTAACAGACAAAAAGCTGACAATAAAAGCTTTTGAGTTTTCTGCCCTCTGCCTCCGTACTTCTGCCTTCATGTACTAGTTTGTTAAATTTACTTGGTGGGTTTTTCATCTCACTCCCATTTCTTTTGAACCTTTTTCTCAGTCATCCTGTCTAATAATTACAAGTCGCAAAAACGGATGCAGGAGAAGCCCTCAAGTGTTAGTTTTGCCAACCAAGGTTTCACAGGATAGCCAGTTCAACGGCAAATCAGACAACGAAATTGATAGTTACTTAGTGCGTCGGTGTTTGCAAGGCGATACCCAAAGCTACAGACAGCTCTACTGTCGCCATCAGCAAAGGGTGAGGTTGATTCTCTATCAGCTATGCGATCCATCTTGCCTTAATGATGTGGTGCAAGAAGTGTTGAATTCTAGCGATCGTCTGCCACTAGATCGTCCCCAAGTTAGAGCTGCTTTTGACAAACTTTATAGCAGTCCAGATGCCTTTGCCCAATGGCTTTGCTAAAGATGCTCATAATATATGCGCTTGCTGGTGTGCGAAGAGAAGACTCAGTACTATGTTTACTGTCTCTGGGAAGAAAACTATCAAAAGTTGTATTAGCCAAGAAAAAAGTTATGAGCAAACTTTAGCACAAATTGAAAAAGTAAGGACACCTAAGCTTGTTTCTGACAAAGCGCTAGACTTACATAAAATGTAATGTAAAAATATACCAAGATACGGGTGTCATAACTTTAAGTTTAGGGAATACAGAAGTGGCGAATTCAAAGCATCTTGTTGAGTTACACAAAGGAGTGAAAAGTTGGAACCAATGGAGACGAGAAAATCCCCTAATCATTCCCGATCTTAGAAAAGCCGATCTCAGCCTAATAGATTTGAGGTTTGCCGTCCTTACAGAGGCAAAGTTGAGTGGAGTCAATTTTACCAATGCTTGCCTTGCCTCGGTCAAATTCAGCAAAGCTGATATGAGTAACACTAATCTTAGCAACACTGATTTGAGATTTGCCGAGCTTAGCAGATCTAATCTCAGTGAAGCTAGTCTCAGTGAAGCTAATCTCAGCGAAGCTAACCTTAGCAAAGCCATACTTAACAATGCTTATCTAATTCGTACCAATCTCAGTAGAGTTCGCCTATGTAACGCTGACCTCAAATTGGCTGTTCTAGAAAGAGCTAATCTTCAAAACGCCGATCTTAGCTGTGTTCAAGCATTTGGCAGTAACTTCAAAGGCGCAAATCTCACTGGTGCTTGTATAGAGAATTGGAAGATTAATCGTGAAACAAATCTAAATAATGTGCAATGCGATTATGTTTACCTAAAAAAAGGCTATAGTTTTGAGTTCAAAAGTCGCCACCCTAGCGATAGAATGTTTTTACCTGGAGAATTCACTAAACACTGTACACTAGGTCATGAAATCGAAGAATTCTTTTTTCCTAATGGAATTACAGAAATGTTTCAGTTTGTTGAAGAACAACAAAAGCAATATACTGATAAAGTGTTTGCAATTCAGGAACTTGAACCGCAAATTAATAACGCGGTTGCTGCTCGCCTAGAAATTTTACCGGTAGTTAATCAAGAATCTACTACAAGATTTTATGAAGAACAAATCCAACTTGCTAGAGCAACTTATGCACTTCAGGTAAAGACTCAAGTAATTGAGTTGTACAAACAACATAACAATGAGATTATGGAGCTAGCGAAGCTCGCTCTTGGAAAACAATCAATCAACAATGTCAACGTGGAGGCAACTACCGTGTCGAATTCTGAAGGATTCACCAACAATTTACAGGGAGCAAATATTGCCAATTTCTCTAATCAGATGCGTGATAATGCGCGTCAGCAAGCCTACCAACATAATTACTCTTCAGAAACAAGAAGCCTTGCTGATGCTGCAAAAGAAATTCAAGTACTTCTTGACCTTCTCTCCCAAACCTATCCTACTAATAGTATGGTAGATAAATGTACTTTTGCAAATGAAGCTATTCAAAGGATTAATAACGATCCCTCGCTTAGTCAGCGTATTCTTAGTGCAATTAGTGCTGGAAGTACTTCTGCATTGGAACAGTTCCTTAACCATCCTGCTGCTAGCTTTGTCATTAGTGCGCTGGAAGATTGGAAAAAAACACATGAAAAATGACATAAAATTAGTTACTAAAATATACGGTGTACATAATAAATAAACCAAAGGCTAAATTTCATAAAATCAATTTATCAAAAAATATTTACTAGGGAGTAAATTTATGAAAGTGATTGCTGTTTACCACAATAAAGGTGGGGTTGGAAAGACGACAACAGTCATTAATCTTGCCGCAGCATTAAGTAAAAGAAATAAGAGAGTTTTAGTTATTGATTTAGATAGCCAAGCAAATACAACTTTTGCAACAGGATTAGTAAAATTTGATAATGAAATTCATGACGATTTAAAAGAGAACTATGTTTACCAAGTAATTGCGTACCGAAATAATTATTTAATTGCAGAGGTTGCTCGGAAATCACACTTTACAAATCCACCGTTTTATGTAGTTCCTAGTCATATTGATTTGATGGAACATGAACAAGAATTGATTCAGCAGCCACAAGCTTTAACTAGACTTTTAAAAAAACTAGATGATGTTCGTAATCAATATGATATAGTTTTAATCGATACACCACCATCTCTCAATCTTTATGCGCGAATTGCACTGATTACAGCAGACTATCTACTAATTCCATCAGACCTTAGACCTTTTGCAAATGAAGGATTGAAAAATGTTCGTCGTTTTGTAAACGAAGTGAATGAATTTCGTGAATCAATTATGAAAGAACCAATTGATATCCTTGGAGTGATTGCGTCTAAAGTAGGAACTTCACCAAAGTTTGTAGAATATACGCTCCCTAGGATGATAGAAATTGTTGAACAACAATATGGTTTTCCTGTATTGGATTCAAAGATTTTTGAGCGTCGCGAAACATCCAAAGCAATTGAAAAAATACAAGAAGTTGGAGATATTCTAATTCCCGATCCAATTTCTATCATGGATTATGAACCCAAATCTTTAGCCGCTGTAGAATTTGAGAAATTAGCGCAAGAAGTCATGCAGCTTATACGTATTTAGTTAGTCCAAGGCAATAAAAATGGAACTCCTAACCTCAATCATTGATCTCGACAGTATTCAGATAAAAAACTCACTCTTCAACCCTGTAGAGAGAGTAACTCAAATTGATGCTTTAGCAAATACAATTGTTGATTTAGGTGGTCTAGTAAATATACCAGTAGTACAGAAGATTAACATAGATGATTATCAACTAATTTCAGGGTTTCTAGAATATTATGCTTATCTCAAAGCACGCGAACTGAATCCTCGTCTACCAGACCGTATTACAGTTTTCATATCAAATAATAAAAACCAAGCAGCAATTCGTCAACAATTAGAAATTTTACAAACCCTTGAAAATAAGAATCAAACTTTATCTCAGCAGAAACCTATAAATCAGTCTGAAGTTGATTTGCAAATTAAAAATATAGAGTCTTCTATCAAGAACATTAGTAAAAATTTGTTGACTGTAATGGAAAACTTAAAAACAGAACTTAAAGCAGAACTAATTGCGATAATCGATGCCAAACTACCTCAATCTATTTCTCCTTTAGATGCATTTAACCGTATTTTAGAGCCAGATATTGCATATAAAGTCCAACGCAAGCTTGAGTTATTACTTAATGCTAGCAAAGCTAAAAAAGTTGTAGCACGATTACAAGAAGCTAGTAAAAGCAAAAAATATCCGTATTTTCAAAATTTTTCGGAAATATTGGAGCTTTTAAAAGAATCACAGAAAGGCAGATTGGTTAGCTTAATATCTAAAGAGAAAATGATACAGATTATAGATCGGTGGAATGATTAATACAATTTAATAGTATTTGTTAACTTGCTTCACTTTTCATCTGCCACAATTCTTACCAAATGTAGTCTACATTAATTCTTTAGTGAATATCATAAAAATAGAACAAATAATTGAGGAGAATCAATCGCCATGACCATCATGACTGCAAAATGGACGATTGACGAGTATCATCGTATGATTGAGGCTGGTATTCTGGACGATCGCAAGGTTGAGCTACTCAAAGGAGAAATTGTAGAAATGTCGCCAGAAGGAGAAACCCATGCTTATTCTAGCCATGAAGCCAGTCAGTATTTAACAAAATTACTAGGCAACCGTGCTACAGTACGTCAAGCCAAGCCTATTACTTTGCCTAACAATTCTGAACCCGAACCAGATACTGCTATTGTCCAACCTTTAGGGCGTGAGTATCGAGTTCACCATCCCTATCCAGAGAACATCTTTTGGCTGATTGAGTATTCCGACTCTAGCTTAGATAAAGATTTAGACAAGAAAAGCAAGATTTATGCTGAAGTCAGTATATTAGAATATTGGGTCGTTAACCTCAAAAAACTACAACTAGTAGTGTTCCGCGATCCTAGTGATGGAGAGTACGCTACAAAATTTACCCTCACTACAGGAACCATTCAACCTCTCGCCTTTCCTGACATTTCTGTATCGGTAGAGGAAATTATCAATGCTTAGATTATACTTCTACAAACCAACTTCAGATCGCGATTCAAAGGAACCACCGGAATCTGTAACTAGCGACTTGGGTTAAGATAATATGACTGAGGAGCAGCCCAATTTTATGAGTGTTCGAGCAGCATATGATGATTGGTCAGATACATACGATACTGACGAAAATCTAACACGGGATTTGGATCGAGCGATCGCCAAAGAAACCTCGCTCGGTTTGAGTTGTAGATCGGTGGTTGAAATTGGCTGTGGTACAGGTAAAAATACTCTTTTGCTCTCGCAAATTGCCGAAAAAGTCCATGCCATCGATTTTTCAGCATCTATGCTTGAAAAAGCTAGAGAGAAAGTGAATTCAGCCAACGTAACATTTTCTCTAGGAGATATTACAAAACCATGGGGTTGTGAGAATGAATCTGCTGATTTGATAACTTGCAATCTCGTTCTAGAACATATTACAAATCTCTCATTTATATTTTCAGAAGCAGCCCGCGTATTAGTCAAAGGAGGGTATTTCTTTATATCTGAGCTACATCCTTTCAGACAATATAGAGGAACAAAAGCTAATTTTCAAAGGAATCAGGAGATAATTGAAATCCCAGCTTTTGTGCATCATATATCAGATTATATTAGCACGGCGAAAGACTATGGTTTCATTCTTGAGGACTTCAAAGAATGGTGGCACGAGCAAGATCGCGATAAACCACCAAGAATAGCATCATTCTTGTTCAAAAAGTGAAGGTAATGCAAAAAGCGCGATTGCACCATCCGATTTATTAAAATTACTTTGGAATTTTCAGCTATTGAATGCCACTAATCTCTTATTGTACTAGTGAATACACTTTACAGTAAAAATGTAAAAAACATATGGGAGAATACAGGCGTATTGGCATTCTGACAAGTGGGGGCGATTGCTCGGGTTTGAATGCGGTCATAAGAGCTGTAGTCCATTGTGCTTGCGGTAAAGGTTGGGAAGTCCTGGGAATCCGTCAAGCAACTCTCGGATTAATGGCGCGTCCCGAACAATTTACAAAATTGGAAATTGACCAAGTAGACCCTCTGTTAACTTCTGGTGGAACAATGTTAGGAACCACCAACAAAGGCGATCCTTTTGCTTTTCCTATGCCTGATGGTAGTATGTGCGATCGCTCAGAAGAAATCATTGCAGGCTACCATCAACTGGGTTTAGATGCTTTGATTGGAATTGGCGGCGATGGTAGTTTGGCTATTCTCCGTCGCTTAGCACAACAAGGCGGTATTAATTTAGTGGGTATTCCCAAAACGATTGATAATGATATTGGGATTACCGAACATGCGATCGGTTTTGATACGGCAGTGAATATTGCGACAGAAGCACTCGATAGATTACATTTTACTGCTGCTTCTCACAGTCGTGTCATGATTTTAGAAGTGATGGGTCGTGATGCGGGACATATTGCTATCGCTGCAGGAATTGCTGGAGGAGCGGATGTCATTTTAATTCCAGAAATTCCCTACACCATCGATCATATCTGCAATAAGATTAAACAGCGCCAAGAAAAAGGCAAAAATTACTGTTTAATTATTGTTTCCGAAGCAGTTCGTACAGCTGAGGGGGAAACCGTTACAATGACAAATCGTTTGGGTCAATCGCGATATGGAGGTATTGGTCAGTACTTAGCCGATCGAATTAGCGATTGCATCAATGCAGAAACCCGAGTCACAGTTTTAGGACATATCCAACGGGGTGGAACGGCTTCACCACTTGACCGACTCGTAGCAGCTGCTTTTGGCGTAGAAGCAGTCAATCTCATCGCTGAAAATAAATATGACTACATGGTAACATGGCAAAATCGCCAGGTTGTTGCTGTGCCAATTGCTGAAGCGATCGCGCAGTACAGAGCTGTAAACCCAGGGGATACCTTGGTGAAAACTGCTCGTGGTTTAGGTATTTATTTGGGAGATTAACCAATAAGGGATTGTTAAGAAATAAGTTATAGCGGTTTTCAATTGGGTGCAGTACATAAAAAAGTTATGGAACCGCAGCCTGTAGCAGCCCGTAGCAGATAAATCTGTATTTCATTCAAGTGAAAACTGCTATATTCATCTTGTGGAACGGGCGTCCTCGCCCGTCCTAATTTTGGCAGAGGGCTGTGAGTACCGCACTGCAACAATTTTGAGAGATTTTTTATTTTCAGACTTATTCAATCGCGCCTTGTGGAAAAATCCGCTTCAAGTTCAACATAGAGTCTTCAAATCCAGGAATTGGAATTTCCTGATGAGATAAAAAAATCTGCTTGTTGAGATAGCCAAACTTCCCCTGACTATTTTGATAGGGTTGACTGTAACACTCAAGTTGCCGCTCCTGCAAATTTACGATCCAGTAGTTAGAAACACCTGCGTTTGCATACAATGACAGCTTCGTTGTTTGGTCGTAATCTAAAGTTTTGTCAGAAATTTCAATAACTAAGAAAATATCTTCAGGATAGGGATGATGCGCGAGATAATCTTCATCTGTTCCTTTTGCAATGACAACATCTGGTTCAGGCTCACTCTGATTGGGTAGAGCGATCGGATCTTGACCGCGAATAACTGCTCGGTCACCTAAAAGCCGGTCTAGTTGACGACACAGAATGGAAGCACAAACTGTATGAGGTCTTCCTTTTGCAGTCATTGAAATGAGTTCTCCTTGTATCAGCTCGATCCTATCTCCTTCAGTCAGAAATCCGAGATCGATAAGCCGATGGTATTCGTCAATTGTAAATCGCTTTGGTTTCGCAACAGCCATGGGATTCGTTAAATGTGGAATTACTTCCACTTTAGATTTTATGCCAATAACCTCTTACATAGCAATTCTATTTGATTGGTGAAAATTTACGGTATTCAGATACCCAACTTTTTAAAGAATCGGGGAGCTAACTTTTCACGAATGATTTAGAATTGTTATACATTAATTGCTATGATTCTGAAGGAGTATAATTATGACTTCCGCTAAATCTATCCGGACAGTACGTCGAGGAAGAATTTTTCCCTAAATCCAGTGGACTGCTGAAGAGAAAGCCAAAATTAAAGCTCAAGACGAGGAATTTCACCGTCGTTGTAAGGTGATTTTCGATCGTGTGAAACCTAATTATATCCAGACCCACTACGGTTGGTATATGGTTATTGAACCGAATAGTGGTGACTACTTTATTGACCGAGATGAAGAAGTCGTTATGCAAACTGCTCGTCAGAAGCACCCTGGTACTGTACCATTGTTTTTCTTTCAAATTAATGAGACAGGGGTTTCCGGAACTGTATGATTCAAGGCTCTTTTGGGGATGATTATGCTTTGTTGTTTGAAATTGAACTGATTGCTGAGGATGGTCTAGAACTACCAATTGACGTAATGCTGGACACGGGGTTCTCTGGATGGTTGGCTATAAACGAACAAGATTTACAAGGACTCGGTTGGGTTTACGTGCAGACGCGAGTACTTAGGGAATAGTACAAGTTGAAAATTAACAAATGTAAACTTCTTCAGGATGTTGCGTAATGTCACCTAACAGTGCCGATTAATTATATGAAGGTCTAGTTCAAGTTTTACACTTACAGGAAGGTTCCTATCAGAGGAAAACCTCTGACAGAACCAGAACTTACCTTAGTACACATCAACTCACACCTTTTTCAAGAGGAGCTGATATACAGAAGAATATAACACATGACTTTATTTAGATACCTGAGTATTCTTGGCATTAAGTTGTAATTTTTTGACAAAGTTTGATTAAATTTGTGCATTTTTTCAATGAATCATACGTAGTTGCTTGTTAGCAATCATCACAAACAGTTAAGGAGTTTTGCAGGGTATGGCTTATGAGATAGAAATTGGCGATCGCACGCTCGCTAGCGAAGAACTGATGACTTTGCTAACTCAGTACAACATGATGCCTCAATTTTTAAGAGAGATCCTTATAGATAGAGCGATCGCACAAATAACCTGCACGAGGGAAGAGATCTCTACAGCTAGCCAGCATTTTTTCAAACAACATCAAATTAGTAATTCTACCGAACATGAAGCATGGCTGAAACATTACAATCTCAACCACAAGCAATTTCAAGCCCTTATAACTCGCAAGTTGAGAATAGAAAAATTCCAGCAAGAGACATGGGGAAACAAACTAGAATCTTACTTTCTCCATCGGAAGCCACGCCTAGATCGAGTCATATACTCTTTGATTCGCACGCAAGAATTAGGCATTGCCAATGAACTGTATTTTCGCATCCTAGCAGGAGAACAAACCTTTGCCGAAGTTGCGCGGGAATATTCTACAGGACCAGAAGCAAACACAAATGGAATCGTCGGACCTGTTGACCTTGAGTCTTTGCACCCCGGTTTAGCAAAGCAACTTCAAGTTAGTCAACCAGGACAACTCTGGCGTCCCATTCCTTTTGGTGAGTTTTTCGTCATTATACGCTTAGAAAAACTTCTTCCCGCACAGCTCGATAAATTTATGCAACAACGTCTGTTGAAAGAGTTATTTGAAAGTTGGTTACAAGAACAAATTCATCAGTTATCAGATAGAGATAAAGCTTGGATGATGGTAACCCGCAAACAGCCACAAGAGAAATCTAGTAACGCCGCATAAAGAAAGATTAGAAACGATTGGTGCAGCATATGATGACAAATACTTCTATCGATATTCAAGAATTCTTAACAGCTACATTTCCTTTTTTACACTTATCAGAAAAGTCCCTAGAAAACCTCCAGAAAAAAGTGCAATTGTTGCGCTACCGTATGGGTCAAACTATCGCAACACGGGAAGTTATGCCCGAACAGATTAGCATTATCTGTCAAGGACAGGCTCGTCTTTTAGGATACGATCCTCGTTCGGATAAACCCGACACTCTGATGTTGCTGCGATCGGGAGAAGTTATAGGTTGGGTCAGTCATGTAAGGGATGTGGCTTGTGAAACTGCGATCGCATCTACAGAAGTGCTTTGTCTGAATTTGCCTGCTACCGATTTTCTCTCTTTAATGAAGCAAGAATCAGCCTTTGCGGAAGCATTGCACAATCGAGTCTCCCTAATAGAACTGTATGAATTATTAGGAGAAGAACTCAATCGACGAGCTGATGGCAACACCGATTTACTCAAACTAACACGAACTGCTTGGGAAACAGCCGTTGTGCAAACATTCCCCACAGGACAATCCTTCTTAACTCCTAAAAACGGAGAAGATTATTTGTGGCTCGTCAGTGGTAGTTCTCATACTGCATTTCCAGTCGGCAGCCGTATAGACTTAGACGCTAATAGAAAACTACTCCTCAACAGAAGTATGCGTTTAATTGGCGTGCCACAGTATTTGCTACCAGCATCTATCATTCCTACAACAACACTCACAAAAACAGATTCTTGGCAATCTGATATTCCCTACGCCGCAGAAATCGTTACCAACCCAACCACAACTAAACAATCCCAAAGAGAAAAATATCCTTATATTCGAGCTAGAGGTCCCATTGACGCAACCCTAGCTTGCTTCCAGATGTTAAGCCAGTATTTTCATATGCCCTTCCGGCGAGATATGCTACGGCGAGTTTTGACTAAACAACAAGAACACGCGGGTAGTCTATCTCTGCAATTTTGCGGTGCAGTCGCAGAGTTAATGGGGTTGACAACCCAAATAGTCAAAATTCCTGCATCTGCTGTCAGTCGCTTGCAACCTCCCGTTATGATTTCCTGGCAAGATACTTTTGCGGTTATTTACAAAACCAGTCCCCAGGAATTACTCATTGCCGTTCCCGAAATGGGACTCGTGCGTCGTAAGTCACGAGACTTTGCTGAAACTTGGGGTAATGAAGGGGAAGTTTTACTGCTGCAACCCACAAAATACACGCCTAAATCCCGATTTGGTCTTTCTTGGTTTGTCCCTTCCCTGAAACGCTATCGAAAAGTTCTCATTGAAGTCTTGATTGCTTCGATAGTGGTACAGATTTTTGGCTTGGTGAATCCTCTGGCAACACAAGTCGTCATTGATAAAGTGATTGTTGGCAATAGCCCTAGTACCTTAGAAGTTTTCGGTATCTTTTTAATAGTCGTCTCTATCGTAGAAGCCATTCTTTCTAACGTCCGCACTCATCTATTTGTAGACACAACAAACCGCATAGACCTCTCGTTAGGTTCAGAAGTTATCAATCACCTGCTACGCTTGCCACTATCTTACTTCGATCGCCGTCCCGTGGGCGAACTCGCAACGCGGATTAACGAACTCGAACACATTCGTTCCTTCCTTACGGGTACGGCTTTAACCGTGGTCATGGATGCGGTTTTTTCTGTCATTTACATCTTTGTCATGGCAATTTATAGTTGGGTGCTGACATTAGTGGCTTTAGCGACAGTACCATTATTTGCCCTCTTGAACCTATTAGTATCGCCAATTATGCGGCGACAATTGCATGAAAAAGCCGAACGCAACGCCGAAACTCACTCCTATTTAGTCGAAGTGATGGCGGGAATGCAAACAGTCAAAGCGCAAAATTTAGAATTACATTCTCGTTGGCAATGGCAAGAACGCTACGCCCGCTACATTAGTGCTGGGTTTAAGACGATTTCTACTCAAACCACTGCTGGATCTCTCAGCAACTTCCTCAACAAACTCTCTACTTTATTGGTTTTGTGGGTAGGAGCTTACCTGGTTCTCAACGGACAACTTACCTTGGGACAACTTATCGCTTTCCGCATCATTTCCAACTACGTCACAAGTCCTCTACTACGTTTAGTTCAACTCTGGCAGAATTTCCAAGAAACAGCTTTATCCTTACAACGTTTGAGTGATATTCTCGATACACCCCAAGAAGAGGAACAGGGAGAACGTCAAAATATCCTTATGCCTGCTATTGAAGGTCATGTTCGTTACCATAATGTTTCCTTTAGCTTCCGTCCCAACAGTCCCATGCAATTGTGCAACATCAATGTCGATTTGCCTGTGGGTTCGTTTGTAGGTGTTGTCGGTCAAAGTGGTTCTGGGAAAAGTACTTTGTTGAAATTAATACCTAGACTTTACGAGCCAGCTTCTGGAAAGATTGTAATTGATGGCTATGATATCAGCAAAGTAGAGCTTTATTCTCTCCGCCGTCAAATTGGCGTGGTATTACAAGATACTTTATTGTTTGATGGAACAATTCGAGAAAATATTGCTTTAGGATATCCTGATGCTAGCGATGAAGAGATTATTGCTGCTGCCAAAGTTGCTTATGCCCACGACTTTATTATGTCATTGCCCAATGGCTACAATACCCAAGTTGGCGAACGAGGCTCTGGGTTATCTGGGGGACAAAGACAGCGAGTTGCGATCGCCCGCACTGTCTTGCAAAATCCGCAATTACTGATTTTAGACGAGGCTACAAGTGCTTTAGATTACAATGCAGAAGCACAAGTCTGTCGTAACTTAGCAGAAGCATTCAAAGGCAAAACAGTATTTTTCATCACTCATAGGTTGACGACTATTCGTAACGCTGATGTCATTTTGATGATGGATAAAGGTGCGCTCGTCGAACAAGGAACTCATGAAGAGTTGATGTCTCTTAAAGGCTATTACTACTGTTTGTATCAACAACAAGAAAAAATTTAGCTAACCACTGTACGGGCGCAAGGCATTGCGCCCCTACTAACCACTAACAATATTATGAACACAGAATATAAATTTGATACACCTGTTATATTAGAACAATCCTCAATCTGGTCGCGAACAATTGCTTGGGCAATTATTGGGGTCACCGCTTTTACAGTTATTTGGGCATCAATCTATAAAATTGATGAAGCAATTCCCGCAACTGGTAAGCTAGAACCACAAGGTGCAGTGACTGATGTGAAAGCGCCTGTAGGTGGTGTTGTAAAAGTCATTCATGTGAAAGATGGTCAGCGAGTGAAAAAAGGTGACATTCTTGTGACTCTGGAACAAACCTCCGCGAAAGCACAGTTGGTATCATTACAAAAAAATCGTGCTGCTCTAGTACAGGAAAATGATTTTTATCGCCGTCATTTAGCAGGGAATGTTTCACCAAACCTCAAACTAGGAGCAACACTTAACATTCGTCCGGAAATTGCTTCTTTAACTCAAAGTCGTGTGGCAATTGTAGCTGAAAATCAAGTTTATCGCGCACAATTAAGTGGTTCTATAGCAGGAGTTACCTTGACTCCAGATCAAAAGTTACGCTTGCAAAGTCGCGAATCAGATTTTAGTTCTCGCCTAGCAGATATTCGGCTAGAAAAAGAGAAAACAATTGAGAAATTGAGCCAAAATCAGCTTGAACTAAGTAGTGCGAAAAATGTGTTGGCAATTGGTCAAAGAATTTTCAAAGATATGGAAACAGTTATGAAGGAGGGCGCTTTTCCACGAGCGAGGTATTTAACTCAACAGCAGGAAGTTGTAAAGTCTCAAGCAGAAGTTGCTCGTTTGATAAAAGAACAGCAGCAATTAAAACTAGCGATCGCTCAATCCAATGAAAAACTTCGCAATACTGAAGCTCTTTCTAAAGAAGATTTACTCTCCCGCATAACAGTGAATGAAAAAAGTATTGCTGAAATCGATAGTCAACTGACTAAAATTATATTGGAGAATCAAAAGAAAATTAACGAAATTGACAGTCAAATCAGTCAAGCACAGGAGACTTTACAATATCAAAGAATTAGCGCTCCCGTAGATGGAACTATTTTTGAAATGCAACCCTCAAGTTCTGGATCTGTTGTGAATACGACTGAGCCTATTGTAAAAATAGTTCCTAATGAAGATTTAGTTGCTAAAGTTTATATTACTAACCGCGATATCGGCTTTGTTAGACAAGGACAGAAAGTAGATGTCAGAATTGATTCTTTTCCTTTTCAGGAGTTTGGTGATATTAAAGGGGAACTAATTTGGATTGGTTCTGATGCTTTACCTCCAGATCAAATTCACAATTTTTATCGTTTTCCGGCAAAAGTACGTTTGGATAAGCAATCTGTCTTAGTGAGCGATCGCTCTTTATCGCTACAATCAGGTATGTCCATCAATGCCAATATCAAATTGCGTCAGCGCACTATTATGAGTATTTTTACTGATTTCTTAGTACAGAAAGCAGAAAGTTTGAAGTCAATTCGCTAGATTTACCTAGAGTGACATTGGCTGATATGGAGTATTGCGACGCTCTAAAAGAAATCGGGTTTATGCATAAATTACTGTGTCTTTTCCCAACATAAAATAGTTACTATAAATGGAAACTAGTAGATGAGATTTCGCTTAAAGACCACATGGCTTTTTTCAGTAGTGCTAACATTACTGGGTGTTGTATCGAGACAGCCTGCAGCGCTCGCTCAAAATACATTTGAGTTTGACACGTTCTATGATACAGAAGTTACCTTGGAAACCCTAACACCTCTCATCTCAAAAGCAACTATCTTAGGCTATAATCCCAATGCTCCATATGGTTTAACTAACTTCACAAGCATCAACAACTACAGCCAGTTTAACCCAACTACAGGCATGTTTACTTTTGTTCCTAACCCAGCACAATTTGGTCTTGCGGGTGAAATAGGCTCCGACTCGTTTTTTGGAAGTGGTGAAGATCGGCTCTTTGGAAGTAGTAACGCTACAGCTACAATCGATCCCACAACTAACTCGTTAAATGGTTCTGGTATCATAACTATAACTGGTGGCTCTGGTAAATTCATTGGTGCTACCGGCATACTCAACTTTACCGAAACTGAGTCACTCGACCAAGATCCAACGGCTGGTCCGTTAAAAGGTAAAGCTTTCTTGAAAGGCTCTTTTCAAATTCCCCAGAAAGTTCCAGAACCAAATACCAACATAGCTCTAATTGGCTTAGGCGCAATCGGAGTTGCTTGTGTATTACATAAACGACGCTTTCGCGCCACTGTGTAGATGATACCCCTCGTGACCAATTACTAATATAGCGGTTTTCAGTTGTCTGCAATACATGAATAATAGTCTTGTGGAACGGGCGTTCCGCCCGTTTTAGGCAGGCATATTGCCCGCCCCACAAGAACTCTACTAAGTAATTGAGTACTCTGAGTTGTAGGGTCGCACCCTCAGGCGGGTGCAGTCCTAAAACAATGTCGGATTTCGGAACACCTCTTGAAAAAAGTTCTTCACCAATATCTATATCTGTTCGATTTTCTTGAATCCAGACTTTACCTTCAATAATATCGAGATGAAGAATTGGATTAAAGACGCGCTTGTGAGAGTTCGTCCACCCCATTCGCAATAGTTGATAGTGGTCATGTAGAACATCAAAATAGATAATGTACGATCGCACTGCTGCTAGCGATCGCGAAGCGCAAGCTGTACCCAGCTTATCGCTAGCTAAGAAAAGGCTAGTGACTCCCAAGAAAATAACACCAGGTAGCAAAGTTTTCATTGATTATATTTGAAGAAAAGTTTGATATGTATGATGGCTCAGACGTATCTCATTGCTAACAGTTCCGTATCTCGGTTGTAGTCACGAGTTCCCAATCCTTTTTCAACAAAAATGTAAAGACGCGCCATAGCACGTCTCTACAAAAATTATCAAGATAGCATTCTAAACAGGACGAAGGTTTAGCAGTTCTTGAGGAGATGCCAGCATATCGATCGCCACAAAGAAAATCTTGCCTTCAGAATTGATTAAGAACCGCCATGAAACATTCATGCCAAGCTGCACGCCGAACCAGGGAGTTTGAACTTTACCTGTGACTTTGAACTGTTTAGAACCATCTGGTAAAACTTCTGAAATTCCCTTCTCTGGCATGATATTGAGTCCTTGCGCTTCTGCACGCAAATAGGCTGCAATTGCTTGAGGACCAACAATCGGCTTTTGGAATGGAGGTTGTAAAGCACCCTCTGGAGTAAATAGCGTAACAGCAGCGTCAAAATTGTCTGCATTGAGAGCCTCAATGTAGGTTATTACAGTTGGGTCTGTAATGCCTTCAATAGTCACTTTAGTAGGAGATGGGGTAGTGCGCTGGAACATGGGTTCTACAGCAGCTTTTGAGTAATTAGTTGAACTTGCTCCTGGGTCATATCCCATATCCACTACAGTATTGCGAAGGACTGTAATTTGTTGTCCTGGATCGAGTTTTTGAATAGCTTCTAACACGACTTTCACACCAGCACTCATCCGATAGCCCGGTGGAATGGGAGCAACAACTCCCTGTTTCATTAACTCTCCTAACTCGTACCAGAAAGCTAGCTTAGTGTTAACACTGAAGTTTGCATAGGAGCGGCTAATAGGAGTATCAACATGGTCAGCAAGCTCTCTCATAACTTGCGTTTGCTCGTCATTAGATAGTTGCTTGATTTGGTTGAGTAGTCCTTCTGCCAATTGCAAACGCGCTGCTCCAGGGGCGGCGGGAGTGATTGTACGACCTAGCTCAGTGTATGCAAACCAGAGTAATGCCAACTTATCATCAACGCTAAGTTGGTCGAACAAGGCTATGGTAGCTGGAATTGGACTAGGAACCTGAGTACCAGAGAAAATCTTCTGCGCCGACTCAAGAGATAAAGTCATATTCAAATCTCCACGTTTATCTGTTTACTGATTGCACTGATTATTCAGAAGAATATGTCAAAACCCAAGCTGCTCTAGCTCTGGAATGAATCGACAGGGAGTTGGGCGATCGCCCAATCGAGGCTGCCTCATCATGTAGAAAGTAGCAGGCATAACGGTTTATACCGCTTTGTAAATTAATGTAACAGTTGTTTGAATTTTTGTAAAGATATTTCAAGAAATGGTGACTGATGAGGTTGAGTATAACCGCGTTGGGATAATGTACGGGCGTCCTCGCCCGTACCACAAGAACCAAGAACAGTGAAAAATCCTGGATTAGAGGTAAATTGGTATAAATAAAAGGTAGAAGTCAGAGGGTAGAAAGCATACACTACATCAAATTTTGATTTTTTGTCTTCACCCTCTGATATATCTCCTCCATCGTTGTAATAAAAGAGTTGTCCTTTTGCCAGAAAGGAGGAAAATCTCCTTGTTTTTTAATTAAGATTGCCGATACACCTCCTGAAGTTGGAACATCGATTGTTTGGGGTAATCGCTTTGTCCCTAACCAAAATTCTCTAGCACTTGGCTGTGTAACAACTGATTTCTTTTGGAGTTTTGTATAGAACGAAGTAGAAACTTCAATAGGAATTTCTTCAATGTTAATTTCTTGAGACAGTGCTTTACCTAGAGGCGTTTGAGCTAATTGAGTTTGAAGTTCTGCCTTAGATAATCCTCGCAATTCAAATAAGAGAAACGGATTGTGGTCTAGTTGAGAAGCAACTAGATAGTACGCTCCTGCAATATGTTTGCAAGGATTGGCATAGTCCGGACAAGAACATTTTGTTTTAAAATCTTGTCTGCTGTGAGGTAATAAGTGCAATCCAAACTCAGAGAAAGTATCCTCTATGTTTTCTGGAACTTCGTTTATCAAAAGTCGAGAAATAAGACTTGCTTTGGATGAAAGCTTGTTAATTGCTTCTTTCCAACGTGTTTTTGCAATAGGGGTAATTTCAATAGATATATCATAAGTAGGTTCTTTGTAAACACCAAAGTAGGGATTGACTGACCCTCTCACTTGGGCAGTAATGTGATTTTTGTCAATATCAAAACTTAAAACTTTACCTCCACTGGCATAAGCACGCCCTCTTTGAAGCCGACGTTCATCTGTAAAAGATTCCAATGCTTTAATAAAGCGATCGCCCCACCAAGTTCGTGTAAATTTAGTCATAATATCACTCCAAAACTGCACTCTTATTCAAGGCAATAAGTTGCTTAAATGCTTCGTTATCCAATTCAGTTAACCAAGACTCATCCGAACCAACAACGCTAGCAGAAACTTTTTTCTTATCTTCAATCATTTTGTCAATTTTCTCTTCTAAAGTTCCAATTGCCAAAAACTTATGAACAAAAACATTTTTATTTTGACCAATCCGAAAAGCCCGGTCGGTTGCTTGGTCTTCAACGGCTGGATTCCACCATCGGTCAAAGTGGAAAACGTGGTTTGCTTTGGTGAGAGTGATACCAACACCTCCTGCTTTTAAGGAAAGTACAAAAGCAGATGGTTCTGTTTCTGGGTCTTGAAATTCACTAATCATATTCTCTCTCTTCTGTCTACTAGTCCCGCCATGCAAATAATAAGTATTACAATGAAGAGAGTGTTTTAGATATTTTTCTATCGCTTCACAAATTTCTGTAAATTGGCTAAAAATTAGTAAACTTTCTCCTGCTGAAACTGCTTCTTCTACCATTTCTGCTAAGCGACTGAATTTATGCGATCGCTCCAAAGAATACTCGCTACTATCCTGCAAAAACTGGGCTGGATGATTGCATACTTGCTTCAATTTCATAAGAGTCGAGAGAATTAACCCTTTCCGTTGAATTCCCTCAGCCTCTTGCAGTTTTTCCTCAACATCTCTAATCACCACTTCGTAAAGTGAAGCCTGTTCTTTTGTCAAATTCGTGTATAACTTTTGTTCTACTTTATCAGGTAAATCGTTAATGATAGAACGGTCTGTCTTCACACGACGTAAAATTAAAGGTTCAACCAGCTTTTTGAGAGTCGTTGATTTTACCTTGTCGTTATTCTTTTGAATGGGAATTTCAAATGATTTCCGGAACTGCGCCTCTTTGCCCAAGTAGCCCGGATTGAGAAAGTTAAAAATTGACCACAAATCCAACAAACGATTTTCTACAGGAGTCCCCGTTAAAGCAAGACGGTGTTTTGCTGATAGTTTCAAAATAGCTTTTGTTTGAGCAGCTTTAGGATTCTTAATATTTTGTGCCTCATCCAACACAACTCGTTGCCATTCCACACTCCCTAAAAGCTTCTCATCTTTTCGAGCCAAGGTAAATGAAGTAATGACTACATCATGTTCTTGACTTGCGGCTTGAAAGTCAGCAGCATTCTGAAAGCGACTGCTACCATGATGCACCATTGTTTTTATATGAGGTGCAAACTTAGCAATTTCCTTTTGCCAGTTTCCTACCACGGAGGTAGGGGCGACGATGAGAGTAGGTGACAAAGAGTCAGAAATAGCCTCTCCCGCTTCCCTTTCCTGAACAATTCTGGCAATAACTTGCACAGACTTACCCAAACCCATATCGTCCGCCAGACAGCCGTTCAGCCCCAGACGTTCCAAGTAACTCAACCAAGATACGCCACGTTTTTGATATTCTCGCAAGTTACCCTGTAAAGAAATAGGAGCGCTAATTGGTTCGATCTGGCTTTTGTCTTGCAACTTAGCCATCATTTCTGATAAAAATTCATCGTGTTCGACTTCCCACTCTTCCCCAACTTCCGCACTGCGTTGCAGGAACTCCAGTACAGTCATTTCTTGTTGTTCTTTTGTTTGAGACTCCCAGAATTCAAGTAACTGCTGCATTTTATCTCGGTCGAGTTCCATCCACTGACCTCGAAAATGTACGAGAGGTGCTTTAGCATGAATCAGTTGTTCCCATTCTTGTGAAGTGACAACTTGGTCGCCAATGGCTAGTTCGTATTGATACTGTACGAGTGAGTCGAGACTAAAATAGCTTTTTGTTTTACCTTTTCCTACACTTTGCTTAGAAGCAGATGCTTTGAGACGAATCTTAGCGCGACGACGACCAGCAGGAGTATACCAAGCTGGTACAATCACCTTAAAACCAGTATCTTCTAGTACCCAAGCCGTTTCCTTAAGAAAATCAAACGCTTCTTCTAATGTCAGCCGCAATCCTGTAGGGTGTTCTGTTTCCATTCCCTGCCACAACTGAAGATACATCCGTGCAGCATACCCTAAATTGAGTAGCAAAGTTGTTTCAAAGTCTTGACCGAATTCTTGGTGTACTCGTGTTTTGGTTTTTTGACTCATTGTCCAATAGTCAAATAGCGCTAGTTTTAGAGAGGGGTCTTGTTTACTAGTAACTAGAAACTGAAGAAACCAATTGTCTAGAGCATCTGGGGTAGGGGAATGTAATTGGAAACAGAGGTTAAATGGAGAATCAATTTGAGTGCGAGTAATTTTGGTTTTCCATACCAACCATTGCTTGTATTCTTCTAGAGAAGTATTAGTGGAAGTTAGGTTATGTCTGTTGGGATCGAGACATCTTTGGAGCAAAGAGCCGGAAATTTGTTTATCAAAAGAGGCTGGAAACGGTGTGTGAGTGATTATGTTGTCGAGTAGAAACTCAGAAAAGTGACGCAATAGTGTTTCGTTATCAAAAAACTCAACTGAATCATTGGGTGTCATTGAACCTGCTACGCATATAAGCGGCATATATTCAACGTATTTTTTGAGATTTGATTCGTATTGTTCGGAGATAATTTCCCAAGAAGGGTAGATTTCAAAAGAGGATGTACTAGTCTGTGGCTGTTTTCCCTTTTTCTTAGAAATGCTAACCTCTAATTGTCTGTATTTTAATGATGGAATATATTGGTCTTTAAGAATAACTTGCTTAAAAGCTTGCGTGTAGTGATACCAAAATAAAAGGTCTGAACCTAGTTGAATTTCTTGAGAATTGTAGAGGGCTAAAAAGTGGATATCATTGATAAGTTTAATAGCATTAATGGCTTTAGGCGTTTGAAAATTATCGATTTTGCTTGTTGTGACGATTTCGTAGCAATCTATCTGCCAGTATTTAAATTCATCGTATTCTACTGGGATTTCTTCCTCTAAATACTTCGTTAATTCTGGAGAAGGTAGGGGGCGATCGCTACTCGTTGGCAGAACAAAGTATTTTGTAGATATGCGTTCTTGCAGTTTAACTGCTGGCTCTTGGATGCCTAACGCTTGTATTAAGAATGTTTCTAATTCCTCTCCTCTGAGATGTCCTGGGTGATATGTCTGGTGAGTGCGGTATTCTTTGAAGAAAGGGGTTTCTACCCACAAGTAAAAGGAACCCGACTGAAAAAAGCCAGTCTGTGCATGAGGTATCCATGTACCATGAATAACTTTCATAACATAACCCTCTAGCGTGCCATCATTCTGGAGGACTAGTGTTACTTTACCATCTAATTGGGGAGTAGGGGTATGGAGTAGCATTCCTTGCTCGCGCTTATCTACCCCATCCTCAGAGAATGAGGCATAATGTACACAAAAGCGCACCCCTGGTATCAGAGCGCGAGCGCCATTTACTGAATCCCCACTTGTGGACTGAAATCGGTTGTGTATTACTCTTCAGAATAAAACAACAATTATGGCTTACTCAGACTTCAACGATTTACCCAGTGTAATCAATCAATTTCAACTAGAGTTAATTCAAGAAACACCACAGTTATTTTCAGCTGCTCCACCAATACAACCCAGTAATTTACTTAATGAAATTCTCAGAAGAAACACGACAAGAGTTGTTCTAGAATTGAGAAGTGAAAAAGAAAAAAGCGAACGAGTCATCAGTCCCATCTTAACAGAACTACAAGAAATTTCCAGTCCCCCTATTAACGTGTTTTCAGGAGAAACGTTTAATGTAGACAAATCAAATGGTTTAAACGGTGTGTGCGACTTCTTAATATCAAAAAGTCCGATAAGTATTACAATCGTTAAACCCGTAATAAACGTAGTTGAAGCCAAAAAGTCAGATCTAGCTTTAGGCTTACCTCAATGTATTGCTGAAATGGTGGCTGCCAATAAGTTTAATAAAGATATACAACAAGTTTTTGGTGTAGTTACTACAGCAACACAGTGGACTTTTTTGAGTCTAAGAAATAATGCAGTAACCATTGACCCTACCATATATTTGTTTCCACCTGTAGATAAAATTTTAGGAATCTTGATGGCAATGGTAACTAGTACAAATGATGAAGCTTAGAAAAACGATTCACCCTTGTGTACAGAGCGAACGCTAATCATTCTTCACGTATCAAACCATTCTTCTAGCCCTAATCCCCAACCCTCAATCCCCAATG
Organism: Scytonema hankhaensis NUACC26; assembly: GCF_045865695.1. Classification (NCBI taxonomy): domain Bacteria; kingdom Bacillati; phylum Cyanobacteriota; class Cyanophyceae; order Nostocales; family Scytonemataceae; genus Scytonema; species Scytonema hankhaensis. The sequence goes on along the minus strand of NZ_BAACAP010000254.1, from coordinate 151,493 downwards.
AAAGCTTTGCTTTTGACATTACTTATCCCAACAGCGATCGCGCTGACTAGTTGCACCACCTTAACCACCACTCAGTACGAAGCGACAGCACTAACAAAGTATACTTGGCAAGTTAAATATGCCAACGACCTAACTACCGAAACATCACCACGTTTTGAAACCTTTGGGACTACCTCTTTACTCAATCGTAATGGTATAAAGCCAGAAGGAGCAGTCACGGGTCCCGATGATAAGGGATTGTGGTGGGCTGCTTTACCGCCAAGACCTTCAGTGGATGAAGTCGAACAAAGAAAACAGGGACAACAAGCAAGTCCGATTGAATTATTGAAATCTGTGGACTACCAATTGACGTATACAGTAGGTGGAGAACAAAGAACATTACCCACTAATTATCAAGTGTATAGAGAAGTGGTCAAGGCATATCCATCACGCACTCCTTTACAGTTCACTTTGGGGATAAACGATGGTTCCGTAGAAAAAGCAGAGCCGTCTGGTAACTAAGGTTCTTCTCGCAATTTTTGTGCTATTTTTCAAAAAGTACCTTATCTATCATAAGCTGACAATGTATTTACGAGGTAAACATTGGCTGGCTTGTCGTACTTTATTTGCTACCCATTCTCTTTGCAATCCCTCCTGGAGTCTATGAAATTGTAATTTATGCTGTCTGTTTGGCTTCGATGGTTGGGGGTCGATGGGTTGCTTCTGGAATCGCTGAATTTCTTGCTCTACCGGGTTGTTTGGGTTTAATTGGAGCATTAACTTTTAGTGAATATTTGCACAGACAGACACTTCAACAGTTTTACGAAGAAAGCAAGCTCGATAGATTCTCTCTATATTCTCTCATTCTCTTCTGTATTTGGACGGCAGTAGCAGTCACTTACAACAGTGTTGCGATCGCGTTTTTAGCAGTCATTTCTCTAGAGACATTTTTGGGCTTCTCGGTATTGGTCATGCCATTACACTATTTTATTGGTTTTAGAGAAAGAAAAGTTATTCCTCGGACAACAGCCGCTTCTTTCTTGCTTTTAGTGTTTTATGTAGGGCTGAAAATAAGTCAAACAGACATTACCTACCTTAACATTTTCTCTCTAGGCGCATTATTCATGGGAGCATAGGTTAATCATTTATAACCTTTGCTCTCCTTCGTGCTTTCTTTTTGTGCATTTGCACAATTGCAATTGTACAAAGCAAAAAATTCTTTGGTCATATGCCCAATGAACTCTAACGAGGCGCAGAGTATGTTTATATTAGTCGCTTGGGAGGTATTGCGAAACTTCGTTCAGGATATAGCCAAATTTAATCATTTATAGTCAATTCTTGAATTAGCTCATCTACAAAATCCCTCATTCTTTCCTGCCAATTAGGGATTAGCTTTAATTTTTCTTTTTGTCCTACCCTTCCCTTAAACGCAATAGCTTCTCGGTCTAAGGGGACTGAACCTGATGGTAACATTCTATGTTCATGATTTTTTTTGAAACCCATAGTTGACAAAATATATCAGTACTGGTTAACTGGTATGTATAGTACATTGGTGACGGAGGAAATGCAACTAGTAGAAAAACATATTATCAATAAATCACATCCTGATTGGGCAGAGTGCGACCAAATTTGCCAACACGCAAATACAATTAGAAACCAAACACTCTATGTTCAACGTCAATCTTGGTTTTATGGGCATGGGGTAATTAAATTTGGTAAGACCTTATTGCATCGAAATATTGATGCATTGATGAAATCTTACCCATGCTACCATGCACTACCAGCTTTTTTAGCACAACAGGTAGTGAAGTCATTAAACGCGGAGTGGACGGGATTTTTCAATGCATTAAAGGAATGTATTGTTAATCTATCCCAATTTACGGGTAGACCAAAGCCACCAAATTATAAACCGCGCACAGGGCGATACAAAGTTGAATATCCCAACACTAGAGCATCTAAAAATGCCAAAAAACAAGGGATTATTCATTTATATTCCAGCAATATCCAAATAAAAACCAATCATGCACTGAATTATGACTGTGTGCGTATCGTTCCTGCAACAGGATGCTACACCATAGAGGTTGTCTACACTGTAGAAGATACTCCATTTCTTGATAGTAGTTTTGTTGCTGCTATAGATTTAGGAGTGAATGTATTAGGTGCTGTAACTACAAATAAGCTTGGTTTTCAGCCAATTCTTATTAATGGCAGACCAATTAAATCCATTAACAACCGTTACAACAAAACTATTTCTCAATTGCGTAGTATCAATAAAAAGCTACATGGTATTGATTGGTCGGTCAGGATGGAGTTGCTGACTCGCAGACGGAATCACAAAATTGATTCTTACCTGCATCGCTCATCAAGTCTAATCATCAAAACTTTAGTTCGTGAAGGGATTGGTACTCTAGTTATTGGCTTAAATCCAGATTGGAAGCGCGCTCTTCATATGGGCAGAGTTAATAACCAAAAATTTGTCCAAATTCCACATCGTAAATTTGTAGATATGCTGATTTACAAAGGTGCCATCAATGGAATCAAAGTCTATACTAGAGAAGAATCCTACACGTCCAAAGCCAGCTTTATCGATCTCGACACAATTCCTGATTATGGAAATAAACCGGAAAATTGGAAGCCTTCAGGAAAAAGAATTAAACGGGGTTTATATAAGTCCAAATCCGGTTTAATTAATGCAGATGTGAACGGAAGTTACAACATCTTGCGAAAAGAATTCCCTCATGCTTTTAGCCAAGGGATTAAGGGCTGTGTAGTTCAGCCAAGGTTGGTTAACATACCGGGATTTACACCAAAACCTGCTATATGTAGAATTTGTTGTCCGGTATCATACTAACTCAAACTTAGTAGATAGTTAATCATATTTGAAGAGATTTGACTATGCGAACAGATACTATATGCGTGTTACAAGAAAATCGACTTAGCAAGCATTTACCCATTGCTAGAATAGCCATCATGCGATCGCTTCCTGGTTTAGGCGATCTACTATGTGCTGTACCAGCCATGAGAGCAATAAGATTTGCTTTCCCACAAGCCAAAATTACCTTAATTGGTCTTCTATGGGCGCGAAGCTTCGTAGAGCGGTTCAGTCATTACTTAGATGATTTTCTGGAATTTCCCGGTTATCCTGGAATTCCAGAAATTGCACCACCAATTCATAAAATACCGCAGTTTTTTGCTAACGTCCAGCAACAACGTTTTGACTTGGCATTGCAGATGCATGGTAGCGGTATTGTTAGCAATTCCTTCACAGTCTTGCTGGGTGCTCGCGTTAATGCTGGTTTTTACCAACCCGGACAATACTGTCCAGACCCAAATTATTTTTTGCCTTACCCTACAGACCGACCAGAGGTATGGCGTCATTTACACTTAATGGAATATTTGGGAATTCCATTGCAAGGAGACAACTTAGAGTTTCCTCTATGGCAAGAAGATTTTTTAGCTTTACAGCAAATAGAGGCTACCCAAGCCCTGAAGAAAGGTCACTATGTCTGTATCCATCCCGGTGCAAGCGTACCAGAAAAATGCTGGTCAAAAGAGTTGTTTGCGGCTATTGCCGATGCTATTGCTGCTCGTGGTTTTCAGGTTGTATTAACTGGTACGGCTCCAGAAGCGAGTTTAACACAGTCAATTGCAGAGATGATGCAGACCAAACCAATTGATTTGGCAGGTCAAACTAGCTTGGGTGCAATGGCAGATCTTTTAAGTCAAGCAGCTTTATTAGTGTGCAATGATACAGGCGTCTCTCATTTGGCAGCTGCTTTGCAAGTTAAGAGCGTTGTCATTTTCTCTAACTCAGATCCAAATCGTTGGGCTCCACTCAATCGCGATCGCCATCGTGTTGTTATAGCGTCCCCCTTGTCTTCTACTTTCCACTCCCCACATCCTACTTTGGATACGGTCATGGCTCACATAGACGAACTTTTGCCAAAGGAAGTCTTAAATGCTACTAGATAATTGGCAGAACGTGCAGAATATTCTTGTTATACAAAGTGGGAGCGATTGCAGCCAGACACAAATTCTTCCGACACTAGAAAAATTGCGTCAATTACAGCCCAATGCATTTATCGTTTTGATAGGGTCTTCACACAAAATTAATTCATATTCATCTTGGGTAGATGAGGTATTTGTTCATGAAGAAATTGGCACAAAGTTTGTTAATCCCGAACATGAATTAGCTCTGATTTATAAACTTTGCCAGCGCGGTTTTGATGCAGCTATCATTTGTACAGAGCCGGGAGAATCACCATATTCTTTAGCTTATATTTGCTATTTAGCAGGAATTCCAATACGTATTGGGCGATCGCAAGAGTTTGGTGGTAGCCTTCTTTCTCAATAAATAATTCATAATTCATAACTCATAATTCATAATTCATAATTTATTATGCGTATTTTAACTTGGCACATCCATGGTAGTTATCTGTATTACCTAACTCAAAGTCCGCACGAATTTTATTTGCCTGTTAAACCCGAACGACCAGAAGGATATGGAGGTCGTTTGGGTGGCTTACCTTGGTCAGATAATGTTCGTGACATTCCCGCTTCAGAGGTAAAAAATCTTCAAGTAGACTGTATTTTATTTCAGTCACGCAAAAACTACCTAGAAGACCAGTACGAAATTCTCTCCGAGTCACAACGACAACTTCCAAAAATTTATTTGGAACACGATCCCCCACGGGAACACCCAACAGATACTCGTCATATTGTGAACGATCCAAATGTTTTACTCGTTCACGTCACTCACTTTAACCAACTGATGTGGGATAGCGGTCAAACACCTACTTATGTTATTGAACATGGTGTAACCATACCAGATGGTATCTATTATACGGGCGAACTAGAACGGGGACTAGTTGTTGTCAACGGATTGCGATCGCGAGGTCGTCGTTTGGGTGTCGATATTTTTGAACGAGTCCGTCAAGAAATTCCTCTAGATTTAGTTGGTATGGGTGCAGAAAAACTAGGGGGACTTGGTGAAATACCACACCATCAACTACCAGCATTTGCTTCACAATACCGCTTCTTCTTCAATCCCATTCGCTACACCAGTTTAGGGCTTGCTGTATGCGAAGCAATGATGGTAGGATTGCCAATTATTGGGTTAGCAACAACAGAAATGACAACAGTTGTAGAAAACGGAGTTTCTGGTTATATCAATACTGATATAGACCAGCTAATTCTTCAAATGAAACAACTTTTAAATAATAGAACACAGGCACAAAAACTAAGTCAAGGAGCAAGAGAAACTGCACAAAAACGCTTTAATATCAAGCGATTTACCCAGGATTGGGACAAAGTTTTTAAATTAGTCAGTGACCAGTTACCAGTAATCAGTAATCAGTGACCAGTGACCAGTGACCAGTTACTAATGCTCAATGCCCAATCCCCATTGCCCCTTATCCCCAAAGGGGGCCCCGAGTTCCCCAATCCCCAATCCCCAATGACTAAATCCATTGCCTTAATTAGCGAACATGCTTCACCTCTTGGTTCTTTTGGAGGTGCAGATAGCGGTGGTCAAAATGTGTATGTAGGACAGATAGCTAAACATTTAGCTACATTAGGTTATAAAGTAGATGTTTTTACCAGAAGGGACAGTGACGAACTCCCAGAAATTATAGAATGGATGAATGGTGTTCGGATTATTAATGTTCCTGCAGGTCCTGCTGTATACGTGCGAAAAGAAGATATGTTGCCGTATATGGAGGAATTTACAACATATGTTTTAAATTTTTGTCAGAAGACCTCTTACGCAAACAAATACAAGTACGATTTAATACACGCTAACTTTTGGATGTCAGCATTGGTAGCGGCAGAAATTAAGCGAATTTTGGCGATTCCTTTTATTGTCACTTTCCATGCACTAGGCCGAGTCCGCCGTTTTTGGCAAGGTGATGCAGACGAATTTCCTGACGATCGCTTTACCATTGAAGACCGTATTGTTAGAGAAGCTGACCATATCATTGCTGAGTGTCCCCAGGATGAAGAAGACTTGAGAAAACTTTACTGTGCCAAAAAAGAGAATATAACTATTATTCCTTGTGGTTTTGACGCCGCCGAGTTTTGGCAAATCGATAAAATCACGGCTCGCGAAAAGCTAGGTTTACCCCTCAATGAAAATCTCATTCTTCAGTTAGGACGTTTAGTTCCTCGTAAAGGAGTAGATACAGTCATTCGAGCTTTTGGACGTATTTTGCAGCAGTATCAAATTCCCGCAAGACTGTTGATTGTAGGAGGTGAGTCAGAAGAACCAGATCCTCTTAGCACACCAGAAATTCATCGGTTGCAAGCTGTTGCTTTGGAAGAAGGTGTTGAGTCGCAAGTCACATTTGTTGGGCGTCGGAGTCGCGAAATCATCAAATATTATTATTGTGCATCTGATGTATTTGTCACAACACCTTGGTATGAACCATTTGGCATTACACCCTTAGAAGCCATGGCTTGCGGAACTCCTGTCATTGGCTCTAACGTTGGAGGAATTAAGTTCACAGTTAAAGACTCTGAAACAGGGTATCTCGTACCGCCAAATAATCCAGATACAATTGCAGATAAAATCGCTTATTTGCTCAAAAATCCTGAAATACGAGACCGTTTGGGCGAGCAAGGGATAGAGCGCGTCAATCGCCACTTCACTTGGACAAAGGTGACAAACTCCATCGCCTCCTTATACGAAAAAGTTCTTCGTCACAAGCAAAGGACAATTCTTTCTTCCCCTGAACCTTCTTCCTCAGCTTCCCTCATTGATGAAACTTTTACAGCAGCAATTGCAGTCATGGAGAAATCTAGGCACACTTTGAAAGCTGCTATTCAAGAAGCTGCAGAACTTCTCTTTTCTTGCTTTTCGTTAGGTGGTAAAGTACTAGTGTGCGGTAATGGAGGAAGTGCAGCAGATGCTCAGCACTTTGCTGCAGAGTTTGTGGGTAAATTACGTTGCTCTAAACGGTCGGGATTGCCAGTCATGGCTCTGACAGCAGATACAGCTTTTTTAACAGCTTGGGCTAATGATGTTGGATACGAGCAGGTTTTTGCTAGACAGGTAGAAGCATTTGCTCAACCAGGAGATTTATTACTCGGTATTAGTACGAGTGGGCGATCGCGTAATATCATTGAAGCATTCAAAACTGCCCGTCATCTTCCCATCAATACAATTGCTCTTTTAGGCGGCGATGGTGGGGAATTATTAGCGCTAGCAGATTCAGCAGTTGTTGTACCTGCAACTGATACTCAACGTATCCAAGAAGTACAACACATTATTCTCCATATTTTATGTGAGTTAGTCGAAAGTAGGGGACTAGCAACAGGAGAAAACGTGAATCCTCAATGCCGAATTTCCAATACTGAATCACATCTCGTAAATCACAAAGCTTTGACAATTTAAGGAGTCAGAACTATGCAAGAACTACAAGGCAAAGTTGTTTTAGTGACAGGAGGTGGACGCGGACTTGGAGAAGCCACCTGTCAGACATTATCTTCAGCAGGTGCGAGTGTTGTCGTTGCTGATATTCGAGATGACCTAGTAAATAAAGTCAGTGGGGAAATTCAAGCAAATGGCTTTCAAGCACAACCGTTAATACTAGATGTCACCAATGAGGAACAAGTAGAGACTACAATTCACAAGATTGTTTCTCAATACGGACGTTTAGATGCTTTAATTAACAATGCAGGCACAGATGTCACCGTTTCAATAGAAGAACTTTCTATCAAGGATTGGGATAGGATTCTTGCAGTTAACTTACGCGCTCCTTTCATTATGTCAAAGTTCGCGTTACCAGTTATGAAAGAACAAGGAAGCGGTCACATTATTAATATTTCCTCCACTGCAGCAAAGCGTGCTTGGCCTAACGCCTCAGCATACCATGCAAGTAAATGGGGGCTTTTAGGTTTCAGTCATGCTTTGCACGTAGAGGCTCGTCCTTACAATGTTAAGGTAACAGCTTTGGTTGCAGGTGGAATGGAAACGCCATTTTTACTAGATCGATTCCCCGATATAGATGTCAGTAAATTACAAAATCCCAAGAATGTTGCTGCTACTATTCGGTTCTTGCTGTCCACTCCAGAGGGGACTGTTATTCCAGAAATGATGGTTCTGCCAATGGCTGAAAGTTCTTGGCCGTAACAGTGACCAGTGACCAGTGACCAGTGACCAGTGACCAGTGACCAATCCTCTATGCCCAAGAAAACAGTGTTTTTGGATAAGGACGGAACTCTTATTGAGGATGTACCTTATAATGTTGACCCGAAGCATATTAAACTAACGACAGGTGCAATTGAGGGGCTACTGCTTCTCGAAAGGTTAGGGTATGAGTTGATTGTCATTAGCAATCAGTCGGGTGTGGCACGCGGGTATTTTCAAGAATCTGCTCTTGTGGGTGTGGAGGAACATTTGCGTAACCTTCTTGGTGAGGCTGGTATTAATTTGTCGGGCTTTTACTATTGTCCTCATCACCCGGATGGAGTGGTTTCAGAATATGCCATAGCTTGTGATTGTCGCAAGCCCGCACCTGGTTTATTATTACGTGCTGCGAGCGATCGCAATATCGATTTACACTCATCCTGGTTTATTGGTGACATCCTCAATGATGTGGAAGCCGGACACCATGCGGGTTGTAAAACGATATTAATTAACAATGGAAATGAGACAGAATGGGAGTTGTCTCCCTTGCGAACTCCAGATTTCATTGTCAGTGACCTTGCAACAGCAGCACAAGTGATTTTCTCTGTGGATAGTCATTCTGAATGTAGGGAACAATCGGCACTGGTGGAGGTGATTCGTGAAGCCTGAGTTGGTATTGCTGGATAAAATCGCCAACCTTCACGTCGTCGTTATTGGTGAAGCCATGCTTGATGGCTATTTGGAAGGATTTAGCGATCGTCTTTGCCCAGAAGCCCCTGCACCAGTTGTGACTGTTAATAATCGTGCGTACTTTCCAGGTGGTGCAGCTAACACTGCTGTCAATATTACCACTCTTGGCGGTCGCGTGACATTTTTATCAGTCATTGGTGACGACCCAGAAGGTTTGCGGTTAAATAAAGCACTTTCAAAACATGGTGTTTCTACGACAGATTTAATCGTTCATTCAGGTAGAGCAACACTTGCCAAGCAACGAGTTATAGCATCATTACAAATACTAGTCAGAATAGATACAGGAACAACAAAAGCTATCGATGGCGATACAGAACAAGCACTAATTGCAAAACTACAACTTATATTTCCAAAATGTCAGGCAGTCATTATCTCTGATTACGGTTATGGAATTTTAACAGCAAAAGTCATTGATGCGATCGCGCAACTACAACAGCAACATCCCCGTATTCTAGTTGTAGACTCCAAAAACCTCACTGCATACCGACATCTTAACGTAACAGCAGTCAAACCAAACTACGAACAGACAACACAATTACTGCAAATTCCTCCTTGCACCCCCAACCAAGATCGAGAGAAAATTTCGCGTGCAGAACAAATTGCACCATACGGCGACAAACTTCTTGATATAACAGGTGCGAAAATAGTTGCCGTGACATTAGATGCAGAAGGTGCAATAATCTTTCAGCAAGATTCCCCACCACACCGTACACACACTCAACCGACTAAGCAATCTCGCACTACAGGTGCAGGAGATACTTATACGAGTGCCTTAACCCTAGCCCTAGCAGCTGGTGCAGCAACACCATTAGCCGGAGAGTTTGCCACAAGTGCAGCAGCAGTAGTTGTGAAAAATGAAAGAACCACCACCTGTTCTGTAGAAGAACTCCGACTGTTTCTATCTTCCTCATCCCCCACATCTCCCCCTCTCCCAATCGCCAATCGCCAATCCCCAATCCCCAATCCCCAAAAAGAACTCATCACCCTTGTTACTAACTATCGCAAAGCTGGATACAAAATAGTTTTCACAAATGGTTGTTTTGACATTCTTCATGCCGGACACGTTTCCTACCTCAATCGTGCCAAAGCATTAGGAGACATTTTAATAATTGGAGTCAATTCAGACAACAGCATCCGTCGTATCAAAGGAGAAACCCGTCCCATTAACTCATTAGAAGATCGTATCCAAGTTTTAAGTGGACTAGGTTGTGTCGATCGTGTGATTGCCTTTGATGAAGACACGCCCATCAACCTAATTCGATTAGTGCAACCCGATATTTACGTTAAAGGAGGTGATTACACAATAGAAACACTACCAGAAGCACCCGTAGTACAACAATTTGGTGGTGTGGTCAAACTATTACCATTCCTAGAAAATCGTTCAACAACACAAATCATAAAAAAAATTATTCAAAACAATTAACCTTAAAAAAGGTGACATATACGAAGCATAAATGATTTGTGAGAAATCTGGGTGTAGGGTGGGCAATGCCCACTACATAATCTTGTTGGTAGGCAATGCCCACCCTACAGGTAAATTAAAAATCAAATAAAAGACCTATATGAGTTAAGCGAAATTCGATCCCCAATCCCCAATCCCCAATCCCCAATCCCATGATTCCCTGGAACTCTGCTAAAAATATTCTCTGCATCAGACTCGATACCATTGGCGATGTATTAATGACTACACCTGCCATTCGCGCTCTCAAAGTATCACATCCCAATCGTCAGATTACACTGTTAACATCCTCTGCAGGTGCAACCACTGCTTCACTTGTGCCAGAAATCGATGATGTCATTGTTTATGATGCACCGTGGCTAAAAGCAACAGCACCCCGACAAAATAGCCGTCCTGAATATGAAATGGCTGACTACTTGCGAAACCTTCAATTTGACGGTGCTGTAATTTTTACAGTTTACAGTCAGAATCCTCTGCCCTCTGCGTTTTTATGTTATCTAGCAGATATCCCCTTACGATTGGCTCATAGTCATGAGAACCCATACCAACTTTTAACAGATTGGGTAAAAGATCCAGAACCAGAACGTTTCTTGCGCCATGAGGTTCGCCGTCAACTCGACTTAGTTGCCACAATCGGTTGTCATACAGATGACGAGAGAATGTCTCTAGGAATTCCAAACAAGGCTCTAACTAGTGTCGAGAGTATTTTACAACAACAAGGTATCGATCGCGAATATCCTTGGGTAGTCATTCATCCTGGTGCAACAGCAGCTTCAAGACGGTATGCACCCGATAAATTTGCTCTTGTTGCCAAGAGTCTAGTTCGGGACTTTAACATCCCAGTCATTTTTACGGGTACAGAACCAGAACAAGAACTCGTTGATGACATCATAGCAATGGCATCTGTTAGCAACATAGCTTCCTTGGTGGGTCGTCTTGACCTAACTGAACTAGCAGCGCTATTGTCGTTAACTCCTTTACTAATTTCCAATAATACTGGTCCGGTTCACATTGCAGCAGCTGTTGGTACACCTGTTGTCGATCTGTATGCTTTAACTAATCCCCAGCATACTCCTTGGGGTGTTCCGAATCGCGTTCTTTTTCATGATGTTCCTTGTAAAAATTGCTATAAAAGCATTTGTCCGGAGGGACATCAGAATTGTTTAAGTCTGGTGGCTCCAGAGTCTGTTGTGAGTGCAGCTTGCGAACTGTTAAGGGAAACTTGGGAAGGTACAACGGGGCTTTGGGATCGGGATTTATTGATGGAAAAGGCACTCACAACGATTGATTGATAATAATGAATAATGAACCGCACCCTTAACGCAGATGCACGCGGATTTATTAATACAAGAGGTTTAATAGACATCTCCGAGATGTAAGGGCGCAATGCCTTGCGCCCCTACCAGGACTTTCAGGTAATGCATAATTAATTTCTGGAGATGTCTAAAGACCAATGACAAATGACAAATGACAAATAACAAATGACTATTGATATTTTGATACCTACTTATTGTCGTCCTACTGCTTTAGCTGTGACTTTAACTAGCCTGATAGCTCAAACTTACCGTGACTTTCGGGTTGTTATTGCGGATCAAACCGAGGATAGTAATCCTGTGGAAAGTGGAGAAGTCCAAGCAGTCTTGCGAGTGCTTCAATCTCACGGTCATGTGGTGGAAGTCTATAAAAATTTACCTCGTCGCGGTATCGCACAGCAAAGGCAATTTTTACTGGAACAGGCGAAAGCAACTTATGCTCTTTTTCTGGATGACGATTTAATTTTAGAACCATATGTGGTTGAAAATATGCTCGTTGCCTTACAAGAAGAGAATTGTGGTTTCGTTGGTAGTGCTGTTATTGGACTGAGCTTTATTGATGATATCCGTCCTCGCGAACAAAAAATTGAGTTTTGGAATGGTTCGGTTCAACCAGAGGTTGTAAAACCCGATACTCCTCAATGGGAACGGTGGCGTTTGCATAATGCTGCTAATCTTTATCATATACAAAAAGATTTGGGTTTAACTCCAGAACAACAGCGTAAATACCGTATCGCTTGGATAGGCGGTTGCGTTATGTATGATACAGAAAAACTTCGTAGTATAGGTGGTTACTCTTTCTGGAAACAGTTACCATCAGAACACTGTGGTGAAGATGTCTTAGTCCAGTTACGGCTGATGGAACTTTACGGTGGTTGTGGAATTATTCCTTCAGGTGTTTATCATCAAGAGTTGCCTACGACTATTATCGATCGCAATTGTCCTGCAAATAAATATGCGACTGGGGATTGGGGAGTGGGGACTGAGCAAGATTCTTCCCAATCCCCAATCCCTAGTCCCTAATCCCCAATCTTATATGCAAAAAATTCTATTTATCGAGTTACTAGGTGGTATTGGAGATGTTGTTATTGCGCTTAGTGCAATTCATAGCTTAGCGCTAACTTACCCAGAAGCTGAACTCACAGTTTTAACTTTCCCTCCAGGCAATGAATTACTAAAAAACGATCCACTCATTAAGCGGGTTCTTTGTGCAGAACGTCATAAAGCCAAACAATTGGTTATTGAATTACTCACTCATGAAACTTTTGATTTGATTGTTTCTGACACTAATTATGAAGATATAGACAAAGTTATTTTCAATAGTAATGCATCGCAAAAAGTGACAAATTTGTGGCGACAACCTCCACCAGATGAAAGAGTCGGCGATCGCTTTGTTAAAATTCTACAAGCAGAAGGTGCGATCGAAGCAAATGCTGTTAAACCCACACAACTTTATTTAACTTCTGAAGAAATCAGTAAAGCACAACAGCAATTCGTTAATGTCCGTCGTCCTTTAGTCTTTTTCTGCCCGGATGCGGGAATGCCAATCAAACAATGGTCTGATGTAAATTTTATAACATTAGGTCAAATTCTGCAGCAACGTTGGAATGCAACTGTAGTCGTTCCAGTTGGTTCCAATGAACAACAAGCATTAGCGATTGCTAAAGGCATTGGAGGAGAAGCACAAATTTTTCCAAGAGGAAAATTACGAGATTTTGCAGCTACTTTAGCCTGTGGAGATTTAGTCATTGCTTCCGACACTGGCCCTGCGAGGATTGCAGCCGCATTAAACGTGTTGACCATCACTTTATTTGGTCCCTCTTGGCACGGTCGTTACGGGCAACCATCACCTCATATAAACTTACAAGGATACCCAGAGTGTCCCGAACGTAATATCAGTAATTTTACAGTACAAGAATGTTGGTATAGTGGCGTATGCCCTTTAGATAAAGGTTGGCGAAGTTGTATGGAAGGTATCTCTGTAGACGAAGTTTTAACAGTTGTGGAAGAAATTATTTAAACTATGAACTGTACAGACAAATTACAATCTGATATCAGCGTCCATCTGCGTGCATCTGCGGTTCACAAACCAAAACTCCAAGAGTGGCAGAACATACTAGTCATGCGATTAGACAACATTGGCGATGTCATCATGACCAGCCCAGCATTGCAAGCTATCAAAGAAAATTTGCCACAATGCCATCTCACACTTATGGCAAGTCCCGGCGGGGCGCTAGCAGCAGAATTATTACCATGGGTAGATGAAGTCTTACCTTGGCGAGTCCTATGGCAAGATTTAGGCAAATTGGACTTTGACCCCACAAGAGAGTGGGAATTAGTCAAAAGGCTGCAAAATAGCAAATTTGATGCAGCTATTATTTTTACGAGTTTTAGTCAAAGCCCACATCCAGCAGGATTTCTCTGTTACTTAGCTGGTATTCCAATACGAATAGGTGAATCCAAGGAAGTCGGAAATGGTGTATTGACACTAGAAGTTCCATCCATATCTGATGAAGTTCATCAAGTAGAACGAAATTTAAGATTAATTGAACAAGCAGGGTTTGAAGTACAAAACCGAAGTCTTTGCATTGATATTTCAGAAATAGCACGACAAGAAGCTTTATCTCTTTTGTTAGGGATTGGGGACTGGGGACTGGGGACTGGGAAAGAAAATTCCCAATCCCCAATCGCCAACCCCCAATCGCCAATCCCCAATTACCTCCTCCTCAATCCTTGGACAAGTTGTCAATCCCGAAATTATGACTCTCAACGCTTTGCTATTGCTGCACGTCAGCTTGTAGAAGTAACGCAAATGCCTGTGGTAGTAACAGGTGTAGAAAAAGATCTCCCCAAAAGTAAGTCATTACTTGAAACATTAGGCGATCGCGCAGTTAACTTGATTGGCAAAACCACATTACCTCAACTAGCAGCACTCATTGCCAACGCAAAGTTAGTACTGACCAATAACACGTCAACAATGCATATAGCCGATGCGACTCGCACGCCAACAGTTGTCATGTTTGCAGGAACTGAACTTGAGTCACAGTGGCAGCCCCGTAACGGCACATCCTGGTTGCTTCGTCGTCCCACTCCGTGTAGTCCTTGCTATGCCTTTACCTGTCCTTATAATCTCGAATGTCTTGATATCCCATTAGAGGAAGTCGTCGCCACAGGACTGAAATTGATAGAAATGACCAGTGACCAGTGACCAGTGACCAGTGACCAGTGACCAGTGGCCACTATATACGGGCGCAATGCCTTGCACCCCTACTAACTAACTACTAACAACAAACAGATGATTGCTATTATTGCTGGTACTTATAAACCCGAACGATGCGGTGTAGCTCACTATACAGATTGTTTGCGAAATGCCCTGAATAAGTTAGAAGTTCAGTCTGTTGTCTTAACGACTCATGCAGCTGCAAAAGAAGTCGGAGAACCTGAAGTTAAGGGTGTCGTTAATGATTGGCAATTAACCGATCTGTTACCTTTAGTGCGATCGCTACATATAATACCTACTGACATTTTACACATTCAACATGCCGCAGGTACATACGGTTTTGAACGTTCTATCTTTCTTTTGCCATTACTTTTGAAAGCCACTGGATATCGCAAACCAATTGTAACAACTATCCACGAATACGGCTGGTGGGAGTGGCAACCCAAAGGTATACCGCCACAATTTCTAGAATGGTTCAAAATGTGGGGACAGCAACATGGTTTTTGGGATAGAGAAGATGGATTTTTACTCACTTTAAGCGATACACTGATTGTCACCAATGCTGAAGCAGAAGCAGTTATCCACAAACGGCTACCACAATTAAACAATCGCGTATCAAATATTCCCATTGCTGCTAATGTCGATGTTTTTCCTATCGCTCGCAATAAAGCACAGGAACTATTACGCAAAAAATATAATTTTACAATTGATAATATTGTTATTGCCTTCTTTGGTTTTCTTCACCCAGTTAAAGGAATAGAGACCCTTTTACTAGCATTTCAAAAAAGTCTTGAAACTCATCCACAAGCACGACTATTACTAATAGGTGGTGTAGAAAGTTTAGCTTTGCGGGGAGATGAAGCAAAACGTTATTGGGATAAACTCCACGCTCTTATTGCAGAACTCAATTTAAATACTAAAGTCTATCTTACAGGCTATTTAGACGCTGAAAGTGCTTCTAAATATCTTTCTGGATGCGATATTGGAGTACTTCCCTTTAATCATGGCATGACTATGAAAAGCGGTTCGCTTCTGACTTTATTAGCTCATGGTTTGCCAGTTATTGCCACCCAACATCCTACCCCTCTCCCAGACAACCATCCAGTATGCCTCATTCCTCCACGCAATATTGATGCTTTGGCAAATGCTCTTTGTCAATTGCTAAATTCTCCTGAAAAACGCCAGCATCTAAGCCATCTTGGTCGTGCTTTTATTCAAAACTTCACGTGGTCTAATATTGCGCGATCGCATCTAAATATTTACCAAAAACTGCTACAATCCTAAATGACAATATTTCAAAACTGCATGAATGAGGCACAGGAACAAACACCAAGAGCGATTGAAATCGCAGCTATACAAACTTAGTCCACCTATGCACTTCGTGCACGCTTCGCGAACGTGGACTAATAAGTCCGCGTAGGCGGACTTGGTTTGTATAGCAAGAGAATTCTATTCTGAGGGTAATTTTGCACTCGTAGGGATGCTCCCGTGGGAAGGGAGTAAGTAGGATTGCTATAGTGTAAGTAATGCTTGAGTAAAACAGAAATTCCAGTACAATAAAGTAACAGTGTTGTTACAACAACTATTAACAAGTGATTAAAGTACTTCAAAACCAACAAGAAATTCAGGTAGCTAGCCAAGAGATTCAGCAAAAAGGTTTACCACAGCATTTTGATGTTTATAAAAACTGGGATCATTTACTTATTTCTGAAGTTATTGCTAATAAAGATAGACAGTCTCTCATCATTGATTTAGGATGTGGAGAATGCTGCACGCTCAATTTTCTTTCGGCTCTAGGTTTCCAAAATCTTTACGGAATTGATTTAAAAATTCTTCCCGATAGAAAGAGTACAGCCTATACTCTATACGAAGGAGATATTATCAAAACTCCATTTAATAGTAATTCATGCGATATTACAATTGCACTTTCTACAATCGAGCATGGTGTAAATTTACCTGCATTTTTTGCCGAGGTTTCGAGGTTATTGAAAGTAGATAGCTTACTATTTATCACAACCGATTATTGGGAAGAAAATATTGAAATTGATAAGTTTATCAAACCGTTCGGTCTAGATTGGAAGATTTTTTCTAGAAAAGAAATAGAAGAATTAATTATTTTAGCTAAAGCACATAATTTAGTTTTAGAAGGAAATACAAATATTCCAGTCTGCTTAGATAAGCCGATTCATTGGTATTATGATTACACATTTATAGCTTTAGTTTTTAAGAAAGTACACCATAGCTAAAGATGTAGCAATTGAAACCATTGCTCGTTGGAGTGGATTATTTTTTAGAAGTGGTGGTGGGAATGCCCATCCTAGTTGTATTTCACAAATCAAATAGGAGTCTTACATACAGGCATGTTTATAAAATTCTATCTCAAAAAGATTTTTTGCCAAGGTAGTATGAAGAGCATGATGATGATTTTTATCGCCTTATTTAATCTGTAAAGACATAGATTCCATATCAAAATACTGATTGTTACACTTATAAGCCATTTTCTCTCTTCCATATATTTGAAAGCCAAATGATAAATAAAGTTGTTTTGCTGAGATATTATTTGTAACCACGTCAAGTAATAATATTTCTATCCCATTCATAGCCTTGGCTCTTTCAATCAATTCATTCAGGAGTAATTTACCTATACCTTTTCCTCTATATTCTTGTCGAACATATAGAGAGCGAATATATGCTTTATGCCTAACTTTTATTCTTGATTCTTGATAAATTCCAACGATTCCAATTAATTCTTCATCCTCAGAGCAACCTAAGATAAAGCTATTGTCATCTACTGGGATTCTCTCCTTAAAGTTATCTATTGTCATCATGACTTCTTCATGATACATTGTGCCAAAGGAATCTGGATTGTTATATAAAGCGTCTAATCTGATATTCCTATAATCTTCTGCATCATGTTTTGTTAATTTTCTAATTTTCATTGGACTAAATAAGTAAGTCAGCACAATTAAAGTTAACTCGTGAGGAGCGTTATTAATCGTTTGTCATTCGTTCTTGGTAAGGATTTTATATATTCACATTTTGTAACATAATTCGGTTTATTTGCGCCTAGCTACTTAGGGTTCGCTATTGGTGGGCAGTGCCCACCCTACAATCGGTAATTTTAGAGCGGAAAGGGAATAATTCTTGTGGGGTAGGCGTCCTCGCCTGCCCTATTCTGAATATTCAACGCATAATTTTACCGAACACAACTTTTTGTTGAACAAAAAATATGTAATACTAATTGTTAGATAAACTAACTAAAATAGGAAATCTCATTTGTGGCTGAACTGATAGGGAGAACAGAGCGATGGCAACCGTCTCTAACCGAGCAAAACATAGCTTTAGAAGTCTGTGCTTTGACACGCAAGTTTGGGAAGTTTATCGCAGTCGATCGCTTGAGCTTTACTGTTGAAGCAGGTGAGGTGTTTGGGCTGCTAGGACCGAATGGTGCGGGAAAGAGTACGGTGATTAAGATGCTGACAACTTTACTACCCCCAACATCGGGACAAGCTGCGATCGCAGGATTTGATGTAGCTCGACAAGCACCATTAGTGAGGCGTGTCATTGGTTACGTTCCTCAAGCCCTTTCTGCTGATGGTAGTTTAACGGGTTATGAAAACTTATTGATTTTTGCCAAGTTGTATGACATTCCCCGAAGCAAAAGGGAGTATTTCATCAAAGACGTACTGACGTTTATGGGTTTGCAAGATGTAGCCCACAGACTTGTCAGAAATTATTCTGGAGGAATGATTCGCAAGCTAGAGATTGCTCAGTCCATTCTGCATCAACCTCAAGTTTTATTTCTTGACGAACCAACAGTAGGATTAGACCCCATAGCCCGGAGTCAAGTTTGGGAACTCGTTCAAGAACTCCAAGAAAATTACGGTACGACTGTACTTTTAACCACCCATTTTTTAGAAGAAGCCGATAATTTGTGCGATCGCGTAGCCATAATGCATCAAGGGCAGATAGTTGTGAGGGGTACGCCAACAGACCTAAAAGCTGCTTTAAACAAGAGCAATGCAACTTTAGATGACGTGTTTATTTACCACACAGGCGATCGACTAACATCAGGAGGAAGCTACCATGAGACATCAAAAATTAGACGGACTGCCCGCCGATTGGGCTAATCGAAAATATACTCATTCGGGAAATTTTCTGGCAGCAACTTTAGAACTCATCGACAAAACAATCATTCTTGTTGAGCTAGAAGTCCGCAAGCTAATACACGATCCTACCGACATATTTTTACGAACAGCACAACCAACTTTGTGGCTTTTAATTTTTGGGCAAGTATTTAACCGTCTTCGTGCCATTCCTACTGGTGGTTTACCATACCTAGACTTTATGACTGCCGGGATACTAGCACAGAGCGTATTATTCATGGCAATTTTTACAGGTGGAATGGCAATAATTTGGGAGAGAGACTTAGGGGTAGTTCACAAATTCCTCGCTAGTCCAACTCCCCGCGTAGCCTTGGTACTGGGAAAAGCATTATCCTGTGGAGTGCGAAGCATCCCTCAAGCCATCATTATTTACGGGCTAGCATCCCTACTTGGTGTCCAATTGAATTTTCATCCCCTTTATCTATTAGAAGTTATACTCATTGTCGTTTTGGGGGCAATGTGTTTCTCAAACTTGTCCATAATAATTGCTTGTCTAGTAAAATCGCGAGAACGTTTTACAGGTATCGGTCAGTTAATAACCATGCCATTATTTTTTGCTAGCAATGCCATTTACCCGATTTCACTTATGCCAAAATGGTTACAACTCATATCATTCCTTAATCCGTTAACCTATCAAGTTGATGCGTTAAGAGGTGCAATGCTGCTAAACGGTACGAGCGCATACGGATACGCATTAGATTTTGGTGTTCTGTTATTTGCGGCTGTTGTCTTGACTGTTATTGCCGGACGACTGTATCCACAGGTAGTAGTTTGAAAGAACCACCTCGTCCTGGAGTTTCATATAACTTTAGGTGAGGTGTGGGAAGTCTCCCGTTAAGAAAAGGTTATTGCTAGAGTGGAGGTAATTAACTAGTTAGGATTTTGCTAATATTTGCTCACTTTCCTTAAAGTATGCTAACATGAAGGGATGCCATACATACCACTCAGAAAAGCGGTCGAATTTCTGGGATTGCACCCTAATACTTTGAGGAAGTACGCAGATGAAGGCAAAATCAAAAGCATCAAAAACTCGGCAGGACAAAGACTCTACGACGTTGAAAGCTACACCCGTGGCGATTCAACTCGAACTACACGCCACTCTCCTCAACGCGGGGAACCCGCGCACGGAGGTGGCTCCACTATTTGCTACTGCCGAGTCTCTTCTTCAAAACAACGAGACGATCTTGAAAGACAAGTCGTGTATATGCAATCCCTCTACCCAACAGCAGAAATTATCAGAGACATTGGGTCAGGTATCAACTTTAAGCGCAAAGGTTTGCAGTCCTTATTGGAACGCCTTATGCGTGGAGATAAGTTCACACTTGTCGTTGCCTGTAGTGACAGGCTTGCAAGGTTTGGATTTGAGCTTTTTCAGTTCATGGTCGAGCAAAACGGTGGACAAATCGTGGTTCTCGACCAAACTCTACACTGCCCCGAATCAGAGCTTACCCAAGATTTACTCTCAATCCTTCACGTCTTCAGTTGTAGAATGCACGGACTTAGAAAGTATTCCAAAAAAATCAAGGAAGATTTATCTAAGACTAACCTCGGAACAAAAGATATTGATTAAACAATGGTTTGGTGTTAGCCGTTTCGTTTACAATCAAGCGCTTGAGTTATTAAGAGATGGCGTTATCAAAGCTAATTGGAAAGCAATAAAAGGAGGGATTTTAAATAATTTACCTGACTGGTGTAAAGATACGCCTTATCAAATTAAATCAATAGCTATCAAGGATGCTTGTAAAGCGGTAAGCAATACCAAGCTTAAATATAAAAACACGGGGATTGTTTCCTCATTTAAGTTTAAGTCTAGAAAAGCTCAGAAACAATCGTGCTATATTCCAAAATCTGCTGTCACAGAGAAAGGAATTTATCACACAATTTTAGGGGGGATTAAGTATACCGAATCTCTTCCTAAAGAGTTTGGTGATTGTCGTTTAGTATGCGCTGATGGTGACTACTATCTGACTCTTCCCTTTCGGGTATGTGCAAGGCACACGCTAAGCGCAAAGCGCATGCTCCGCGAACGCGAACGCCAGTCCCCTACGAAAGGAGACCTTTCTACAGGGCTGGACTCACCAGAAGAAAGTCTACAACTAGAAACCGAGAACCAAGGGAGCGAGTTGCGTGCGGAGAGCAGTGCGGTCTTGGGCTTTGCCCAAGAGGAGCAACTGCGGAGGGTTCCCCCCGTTGAGCAAACTGGCGGACGTGTTGTAGCTTTAGACCCAGGTATCCGAACATTTTTGACATTTTACTCCGAGTCTTCATTTGGTTGGTTAGGTAAAAACGCTAATATCAAAATTCAAAAACTTTGCTTTAAGTTAGATGGATTGTGTAGCGCTATTTCTAAATCTACCGGACAACTAAAAAGAAGCTTAAAAAAAGCGGCTAACCGTATGAGAGCCAAGATAAAAAACTTAGTGTCTGAACTCCAGAAAAAATCAGCTAAGTTCTTGGTTGACAACTTTGATGTAATTTTACTTCCAACTTTTGAAACATCTCAAATGTCAAAGAAAGGAAAACGTAGAATCAGATCGAAGTCTGTACGCCAAATGTTAACACTATCTCACTACCAGTTCAAACAATTTATTAAGCATAAAGCATTTGAACAGAACAAGATAGTGTTAGATGTAAATGAAGCGTACACATCAAAAACAGTTAGTTGGACTGGTGAAATAGTAAAAATTGGTAGATCTAAAATCATTAAATCCCCATCCACAGGTCACATCATGGACAGAGATTTAAATGGTGCGCGAGGGATTTTCCTTCGTGCATTGGTTGATACGCCCTGGCTAAGAGAAAATCTTAGCTTGAGTATTTGTTAACGTGTGTTGGGAATCGTTAGCGAAAAAGTATCGGTACAAATATAAATGATGATATATTGATGCGCTAGGGAAAATTAGTAATTCAGATGGGTTTAAAGAAAACTGCTCAAAAAACAACTTCTCAAAAAACAACTTCTCAAGAATGTGCTGCTAAGGTAATGGAGACAATTCCATTAGTGATGAGAGCAATTCGAGCGGATATGCGTGCTCAAGGCTCTACAACATTATCCGTTCCTCAATTTCGGACGCTAGCATTTCTCGATCGCAACCCCGGTGCTTCGCTTTCCGATTTAGCCGAACACTTAGGAGTCACTCGCGCTACAGCATCAGCAACCGTAGAACGGCTCGTACAACGTGCTTACGTACATCGTAACGACCATCCTCAAGAACGACGACGGATTGTGCTGAAGCTCACTGAAGCAGGAAACCATCACCTTCAACAAGCCCGCGAACAAACTCGCACTCATATTGCCGATCTCCTCAAACATCTTTCGGAAAAACAAATTCTGCAAATAGAAGAAGGACTGATTTTATTGAAAGAAGTTTTTGAGGAAGCTTTCCAAGAAAGAGAGCCTGACGATCCAAACTTACCTCATATTTTATAATATGTTAGTCATTCACGGAAAATCCCACAACTAAATACAAAAATATCTCTTTCCTAGTCCCCAATCGCCAATCACCATTACCCCTTATCCCCAGAGGGGACCCCGAGTTCCCCATTTTCTAGATGATAAACAAATACCTAAGAGTACTAACATTATTTTGGAGTGCTGCTATAGCAGCTGAATTAGAGTACCGCATTAACTTCCTCTTAGCAGCGCTGAGTAGCTTAGGTAACATGGTGGGTAGTCTCTTCGGACTGTTTCTATTTTATAGAAATGGCTACCGCTTTGCTGGTTGGTCTTGGGAAGCCGCTTTACTAGTCTTAGGAATTTTTACTTTACTCCAAGGCTTTTCAGCAACCTTTCTCGCTCCAAATTTGAACAGAATTGTCCGCCACGTACAAGAAGGAACGCTAGATTTTGTACTGCTAAAACCGATTCGCAGTCAATTCTGGCTTTCCACTCACACCGTATCCCCTTGGGGATTGCCAGATGTTATTTTTGGCAGCATCATCATTGGTTATGCCGGACAACAACTCGGTTTGGGAATAAACGATTATCTTAAGAGCGCAATTCCCCTATTCTCTGGTTTTGTTATTCTTTATAGTCTGTGGTTTATGCTAGGGGCAACTAGTATTTGGTTTGTCAAAATTTATAACGTTACTGAGGTCTTGAGAGGTTTGCTAGAAGCTGGTAGATATCCAATGGTAGCCTATCCTACAGCTTTTCGCTTTTTCTTTACCTTTGTAGTTCCAGTTGCTTTTTTAACAACCATACCAGCAGAAGCTATGCTTGGAAGAAGCCAAATATCTGGCATGCTTGCAGCAGGAGTCTTGGCACTCGTACTGTTTTTTATCTCCACAAGGTTCTGGCGGTTCGCACTACGGTTTTACACTAGTGCTTCAAGTTGAGATAAAATAAGACTCATAACTTTCTGACCCCGTTGATAATACTTGCGTTTATTGGGACTAATTTCAATAATTTAATGAACCTTTTGTCTTTTTAAGATGACTTATGGAGTTGAAGCAGAACATTAGAGCAATCATTCATCCAGGTGAACAGCACGGATACATAGCAGAATGTCTAGAAGTCTCCGTTGTAACTCAGGGAGATACTCTGGATGAAGTTGTTCAGAATCTTCGTGAGGCAGTCGCTTTGCATTTAGAAGACGAAGATCCAACTCAATTTGGCTTAGTAGATAAACCTTCTCTACTGGTAACTTTTGAGCTATTCCCTTCCCACCGGAAGTTTACCTAAACAGGTAGGGTGGGTGCCCACCATTCGTGCTTTGGTGGGCACCCACCCTACTAAAATCGTTAATTTTAGGGCAAAAAAGGAGTAATACTAATTCTCTCAATTAATGCTACACATTGTTGCCGCATACGCTGAAGCGCAACTACGAATCTTTTTCCATCTGTAGCCTAATTTTGGGAAAATGGTATAAAACCTAACTATGTAGGTCTTACCTGTATATACGCGAATTCCATTCGTCGAGGTTATTTTTTACTCAAATTAATATTAGGTGGAATCAAAACTTGATTGATAGCATGAATAATTCCGTTACTTGCTTGAATATTAGACTGAAGAATTTTTGCATTATTCACTGTCGTTTGATGCGTAAGAGAATTTACTTGAATATTAACAGCTTTGCCTGCAAAAGTTTTTAATTTTCCTTCAGAAAGTTCGCTGACTTGACGTTTCCGAGGAACCACGTGATATGTCAAAACTCGAATAAGAGTTTCTCTATTCTCTGGTTGCTGCAACCACTCTAAAGTACCTTTAGGCAAATTAGCAAACGCCTCATCAGTTGGAGCAAAAATTGTCATAGAATTGTTTGGATGTTGCAGAATGACTGCTAAACCTGCTGTCTTCAACAAAGAGCTTAGAATTGAAAACGAACTATCAGATGCGGTAACAGTCACGACATCATTAGGAGTTTGATTATTTTGGTTGACATCAGCAACTATATAATTGGCAGTCTTAAGATTGCTAGGAAGTGGTTCTACTCGTTCTTGCCAAACTAAGGCTTGGTATAAAAGCGCTGCTGCTGAGGCACGAGTCAGAGGTTCTAGCGGATCGAGTTTCTTAACATTGGGATAGTTAACAACTAAGTTCGCTTGTGTTGCTGCTGCTACAGCATCAGCAGCATAGTTAGGAATGATTGGAGCGTCAGTATAAGATCCATTGAGAATATTAGAAGCAGGTGCAGTTGCTGTCAAACCCAAACCATTTGCCAAAGCAGCAATGGCTTCAAACTTACCAACTTGCTGTTTGGGAAGAAACAAGTTGGCTGGATATCCCGGCATAAATCCTGTTTCGTATGCTTCTTTAATTGCAGAAGCAGCCCAGTAATTGGGAGGAACATCTTTAAAACCTCCTGCATTTAACTGCCGAACTCGCTTTTGCTCGAAAGCTTTTTGAAGCATAACCGCAAATTCCGCACGTTTTACAGGTCGATCGGGTCTAAAAGTCCCATCCGCAAAGCCATCTATAATATTTCTCTCAACTATGGCTTGAATAAATGGACGCGCCCAATAATTGGCTTTAATGTCAGAAAAAGTAGTTTTTGATGTTGAAGTCAGTAGAGTAGGAACAGCATTTTGCGCTGAAATTGGGATCGACATCACAACGGGAGATGCTGTAACAACTGCCATTCCAAAGGCTAATAGTAAACTGCTAGCTGATGAGCAGCGAAACAAACTACACATGTAAAAGAACCTCAGAAAAAAGTAGAGCAATCCTCAAATTGGCTTCTATAGCTAACAGAGCAATGAGTTACACAAATGCATGGTTTAGTATAAAAAAGAATTCATTCGCTCTAGTGTACGTAGTTCATAACGGCTCTTGAAGTGAAGACAATGAGGAAATTAAGATATAACGGTCTTCAATGGCATTAACAAGCAAACAGGATATATTTCTAAATTTTTTGTCTTGGAAGTAGGGACTGGCGATTGGGGACTGGCGATTGGGGACTGGCGATCGCGGACTAGGGACTGGGAAAGAGACATAATTACCATAACTCTACTTTTCTATAGATTTTCATTAGACAGGAATTGGTTAAGTTTAAAAATATACATTTAGTTTGTTGTACGATCGCTCATCCTAAAACAGGTATTTTTTCACGTATGGAATCCGTGCTTCAGAAGGAAGTTATTGAAAATGTTGTTGAAGCAGCGCTTCAAATTGACCCGACTCAATCGGCAAAAATAGTAGGGTTGCGCTACGTTAGCGATGATGTTCCAGGAATTCAGCGTCAACGAGTAGGCGACGAATTTTGTTATATGGACACCAATGGTAATGAAATTTGTGACAAACAGGAGTTAAGCCGCTTTAAATCTCTTGTCATACCCCCGGCTTGGTCTGAAGTTTGGATTTGTCCCTTATCTAACGGGCATTTACAAGCGACAGGACGCGATGCAAAAGGACGAAAGCAGTACCGATATCATAAAAATTGGCGACAAACGCGCAGTCAAACGAAGTTTAATCGCACGATTGTTTTTGGAGAATCTTTGCCCAAGATCCGCAAGCGGGTTGATGAGGATATGAGGCTTAAGGGTATTCCACGACAAAAGGTATTGGCAACGGTTGTAAAACTTTTAGAAGTTACAAGAATTCGTGTTGGGAATGAGGAGTATGCTCAAACGAATAAATCTTTTGGCTTAACAACAATGCGCGATCGCCATGTCGATATTTCTGGTTCGACAATCCGATTTAAATTCCGAGGAAAAAGCGGTGTGGAACATGATATTGAATTGAGCGATCGCCGTTTAGCAAAAATCGTTAAAAGCTGCCAAGATATTCCCGGACAAGAATTGTTTCAGTACTTAGACGAAGAAGGACACCGCCAACCCATTGACTCTAGCGATATCAACGACTATCTCCGTGAAGTCACTGGTTTAGAGTTTACCGCCAAAGATTTTCGGACTTGGGCTGGTACTGTTTTAGCAGCTCAGGAGTTTTACAATATGGGGCAAGTCACATCACAAACACAAGCTAAGAAGAATGTGACTCAAGGCATCAAAAATGTAGCAGAACATCTTGGCAATCGTCCCGCAACCTGTCGTAAATATTACGTTCATCCTGTAGTCATTGATGCTTATATGGACAATTCCTTATTCCCATTTTTAGAAAATGCATCAACAGAGTACAACTCAGATTCACCCCATTCTTTACGACCAGAAGAGGTAGGAGTCCTGAAACTGTTAGAACATAATTTGTTGCAGGAAAATCAAGAGGAATCTGAATAAGTTAATTTTACGATCGCTCGAACAAGTTCTTCTGGATCGACAGGTTTAGAAATGTGTTGTTGAAATCCAGCCGCGAGAGCTTGCTGTTGGTTCATTTCGCCTGCATAAGCAGTCAGGGCAATTGCCGGGATTTGCCCTCCCTGCTGTGGGGGTCGATTTCTCACTTGACGTATAAGCATATAACCATCAACCTGTGGCATCCCAATATCACTTACCAAAATATTTACCATTAGATCGTCAAGTGCCAACAATGCCTCTGCTGCTGATGCGACAACTTTCACCTCTGCCCCAGCCTGTGTAAGAATTTCACGTACCAACTCTCGCATATCAGCTTCATCGTCTACTACTAGAATGTGCAAACCAGATAAAGTTGTTAGTTGTGAGCGAACTGATTTTTCCCCACTCTCTACTCCCCACTCCCTACTCCCTACTAAAAGAGGTAATCTGACTGTGAAAGTTGCTCCAAGATCTTCTCCTGGACTTTCTGCAAAAACTGTGCCACCATGCAATTCTGTTAGATGCCGAACAATGGCTAATCCCAATCCCAGCCCACCAAATTTCCGTGTTGTTGTACTATCTTCCTGTAAAAAGTATTCAAATACGTGAGGGAGAAATTGCGGGTTGATGCCTTTACCCGTGTCTTTCACTTGAATCTGAGCGTAAGTATCAACTTTTTCTAACCGAACTTCTACTTTTCCTCCAGACGGAGTAAATTTAATTGCATTAGATAGCAAGTTCCAAACTATTTGCTGCAAGCGACTTGAATTGCCTGAGACTTTCCCTAATTCAGAGTTTAGTGTAGTTTGAATCTCAATACCTTTTGCTTCGGCTGATAACCGGACAGTTTCTAATGCACCTTGAATAACTGTGACTAAATCAACCGGACTTGCATTTAAAACCAGTTTGCCTCGTAAAATACGCGAAACATCTAACAAGTCTTCTATCAGTTGAGTTTGTAATTTGGCATTCCGCTCAATAGTTTCCAATGCCCGATTTGTTGCTTGTTCGTCAAACTTGCGCGATCGCAATAGTTTTGTCCATCCTAAAATTGGGTTGAGGGGCGAGCGCAATTCATGAGACAAAACTGCCAAAAACTCATCTTTGATACGATTTGCTCTTTCTGCTTCCTCCCGTGCTGCTCGTTCCATTTCTAGCAGTTGCTCTTTTTGTTGTTCTGCTAGCTTGCGCTCGGTAGTATCAAAGGCAACACCTGCCATGTGAACGGGTTTACCTTCTCGATCGCGATAAACACGACCAATAGAGCGAATCCAACGCAAAGCTCCGTCTTTGCGTTGGATTCGCGTCTCAACATCGTAATCTTCATCTTCAGCAAGCGAGCGCTCTACTGCTATATTAATTTGCGATCGATCTTCAGGATGAATGGCATTAATAAAGTCTGTATAATTTGTTTCCGCATCCGATGCTAATCCTGCCATAATTTTGCATCTGTCTGACCACAGAATTTTACCAGAGGTAACGTCAAAATCCCAAGTTCCTATTTCACCACCTTCGATGGCAAGCCGCAAGCGTACTTCACTTGCTTTTAAAGCTGCTTCTGTTTTGAGATTAACTTCAAACAGTGTTTGCAATTCATAAATCCGATGCTGCAAATCTTGATTGAGTTTGACGATCGCTTGCTCTCGTATTTCGAGCGTTTCTGCCATTTCATCAAAAGCACGAGCAAGTTGACCGAGTTCTCCTAAATCGCGAGCAATATGAGTTCGTGCGCTCATTTTACCTTGACGAAGTTGCTCGGTTGTCTGGACAAGTGACTTAATTTTGCGGATGAGAAAGACATCTCCTCCAACCCAAGCAGCAACTAGAGCAAGAATCGTCACAGCTGCCAAGCTAACTACGTTAAGGGCTAAAAGTCGATCTGCTTCCGCAAAGGCAACAGCTTTGGGAATGCCAATCCTAATAAATATATCTGGGCTAGCAGAAGTACTCTTGACAGAAGTGAAGGCATAAAGTCGCTCAATGCCATCAAGTCCTCGCGCTTCTGTTGTGCCTTCTTTTTGTTTTAAAACAAGTTCGATAGTTTTATGCTCGGAAGGCAGCCCAACGAAATTTTGCGGATTGGGATAGCGTACTAATACAGTACCATTGCGATCGCTTACAGTTAAGACCGATCCTTTTGGTAACTCTGCTTCCACTGCCAATTTATTTATCCAAGGGAGATCTACAGCTGCAAAGACTACAGCTTTAACTTTTCCTGCTTTGTCTAAAACCGGATAACTAAAGTTGATGGATGCCTTCTTTGTCGCTCGACCGATTTGATATTCCCCAACAGCAAAATTACGAGTGTCACGAGCGATACGAAAGTAAGAGCGATCTACAGCGCTTACAGATTCCTTTGCTATGGGAGCACTACAAATGACATTACCATTAATATCAAGCACACCAAAACCTGCATAAGCACGGTACTGCTTGAGTAAGTTAGCTAGTAAGCGATCGCATTCCTCTTTGTTACCATTCCGTACTTCTGGTAATTGAGACAGAGCAATTAGGAGTTGGCGTATACCAACACTTGCTTGTTCCTGGTTAGCTGCAGTGAATTTAGCCAAGCGGAGTAAATTTTCCTTTGCATCGGTGGCTGCACTTCGACGCTGCACGGAACTCGTGTAAAGGATAAGTCCCAATGCTGGAATCACCGCTAGCAACACAAGGAGAATTGAGCGAGTTCGGAGGCTGGATAAAAAAGAAGTATTAAACCGAAAACCCATTTGGCAGTTACCAGTGACCCTTACGGGTTCGCCAGTCGCCTACGGCGTGAGACCCGCCTGCAGCGCTGGACTCACCAGTGACCAGTGACCAAGGAGTGTCTAGGCTTGAAAGTGGGGTATTTGAATTATGAATCAATTTTTTGCTTTTTCTCATAGGTCTACTATAGTTTAAATATTTGCCATCAAGTTTCAAATTTTTAGCGGTCTTTTCTCCTTTTTATACGCTTGGATGGCGTGAGATTTCGCAATAACTTATTGGCTAGTTTGGGTAGCGATTTGCGATCGCTATTTGGTTTTCTAGTGAGTACCCGATCGTTCCCTTCCGGTTTCATTCCTTGCTCGCGACGCGCTCTTTCCGTCAGAGGCATAGCGTGCTTATCTGGAACAATACGGGAACCATATTTTCTAGCATAAACTTGGGTAAATTCAGCACCAAAAAAGAGAATTTGAGCTGCATAGTTAACCCAAGCTAAAATAACAACCAATGAACCAGCAGCACCATAAGTCGAGCCAAAACTACCGTTTCCTAAGTACTGACCTAAAAGATACCTACCAATAGAAAAGAGTAGTGAGGTGAGAGCAGCACCGATTATAACATCATTCCATGTTATTTTAACATCTGGCAGAACTTTAAAAATAAGTCCAAATAATATCGTGGTGACAACAAAACCCAGAACAAAATTAACTATTTGCCAGATAAAATCGATCCCAGGAAGTAAATTACTGAAATAATTTACTATACCTGCTAGAACGGCACTCAAGACTAAGGAAACAAGCAATAAAAATCCGATGGCGATCACCATTGCAAACGATGCAAAGCGCTTGCGAACCATGGTTTTAATAGCACGTCCTGGTTTTGGCTGTACTTCCCAAATAGTGTTGAGGGAATCTTGTAATTCGCTAAATAAACCAGTAGCACCAAATATAAGGACAACGATACTGATAAGAGAAGCGATAGTCCCAGTTTGAGGCTGGCTAGCGTTTTCTATGGCTGTTTGAATAACTTCTGCCCCAGCTTGACCGATTAAACCTTGAAGTTGATTGCTAATCGCTCCTCTGGCTGCTTCTTCGCCAAGGACTACTCCGGCGATGGCAATTACAATAATGAGTAATGGAGCAATGGAAAAAATTGTGTAGTAAGATAGGGCAGCTGCTAATCTAGACGCCTTATCATCACTCCATTCTTTGTATGTTTCTTTAAGCAGCGCCCAAATATCCCGCCAGTTCATCTATTAATCTCCTGAGATGTGATGAAGTGCTTGCCTCCCAAACTAATAGATACCGGATGTTGTATGGCGATCGCATCTTTCTGAAGGAGTTGCTATGAGTTCCTTGAGGTAGAGTTCATTCAGTTGTCGATTTATTCCCAGTCGCTGTCAAAATAGTATTATCTATATCCTCCACACTTGCACAACCACTTAATGCCATAGCGACATCTAATTCATCTTTTAACAAATCGATAACACGAGCAACACCTGCTTCTCCAGCTACCGCTAATCCCCACAAGATAGGACGACCTACAAGCACAGCTTTGGCTCCTAATGCTAGAGCTTTTAAAATATCAGTCCCTCTGCGAATTCCTCCATCAATTAATATTTCAGCACGACCATCCACTGCTTTGACGACTTCTGCTAAAGCATCTAAAGAAGCGATCGCACCATCTAATTGACGCCCGCCGTGGTTGGAAACAACAATTGCCTTCGCTCCATATTCTACTGCACGTGCAGCATCGTCTCCCCGTAAAATTCCTTTGATCGCCAAAGGTAGAGGAGATAAAGACTGCAACCAATCTAAATCTTTCCAAGTGACAGCAGGGTCTAATTGCTGAGCAAAATAAGTAAATAAACCAGACTCTCCTGCTTGATAGGGAATATTCAGCCCAGACATATTAACCAAATTAGCCAATTGCAAACCTTGTGGTAGAACAAACTCATTGTGTCTGTCTCGTTCTCGACGCCCCAGGACAGGCGCATCCACAGTCAAGCAAAGAGCTTTATACCCAGCAGTGTAAGCTCTTTCTACCAAAGCGCGAGTCAGTCCTCTGTCTTTGTGAATGTAAAGTTGGAACCATTGGAGAGCAGGGCGATAAGCCTCTGGCTTAACGTCTGAAGCCGTATCAAAAGAGTGACAACTATCCGCAACTTCCTCTATACTTTTTGTTGAAAGAGTACTTAACACCATGCCAACACCAGAGGAGCGAGCCGCTCTTGCTGTGGCAATTTCTCCTTCAGGACAAGCAAGACATTGAAAAGCCATAGGAGCAATGAGGAGAGGCATGAGTATGGGTTGACCCAAGATTTGAGTTGCGAAATTGCGCTTACTCACATCTACCAAGATTCGCGGACGAAGCTTATATCGTTCAAAAGCCGTCCGGTTATCTCTTAAAGTCACTTCATCCCAAGCACCACTAGCATAATAGTCCAAAGCCATTTGAGATAAGCACTCAACAGCTAACTTTTCATACTCAAATAAATTAAGCGGTTTGGTACTATTTTTATTCATAGCCTGTTTTATCGCGATGCACGGTATCGGGCGGGTTTTCACTTAAATGAAGTAAAGATTTATCTGCGTTCGTCTGCGTTCATCTGCGGTTCCATAACTTTTTTATATATTGTACCCAATTAAAAACCGCTATAATTGAAAACCAAGTTTTAGTAGGGTTTCTGATAGTTTTGAGTCTAGTAATAGCGAAGTTATTAACCAATTACAAAGGTAGTTACAATCTGAGAAAAAAAACAGTCAGAAACCACGGGACATCAAGGGCTTCAGCCTCAAAAGCAAAATACCTAGAGTGGCAATCTGGTACTCTGGGAGATGATTAAAACCGCCTTGGATAGGGCTTCTGCCCGATTAAGCTAAAAAAGCGAGTATCTAGTAGCTCCAAACTTGAATCTCAATTTACAATTGTTGAATGCCACCTTTACCTATATACACCAAACAACCTTGGACAGAAACTTACAGTGAAATCATTGATGTCCGCTCGCCGAGTGAATATACGGAAGACCGCATACCTAATGCGATTAATTTGCCAGTACTAAATGATGCAGAACGCGCTCGAGTAGGAACAGTATACAAACAAGATAATCCCTTCACTGCTCGAAAAATTGGTGCGGCTTTAGTTTCCAAAAATATTTCTCAGCATCTAAGTCAGCATTTTCAAGCAAAAGGAAAAGATTACCATCCCTTAATCTACTGCTGGCGAGGCGGACAGCGTTCCAACAGTATGGCTTTAGTACTCACACAAATTGGTTGGCGCGTTACCCTGATTGAGGGGGGTTACAAAACATACCGCGCTTATGTTCGCGACCAATTAGAAAAATTACCAGAAAAATTTACCTATCGCATCTTGTGTGGTTTAACGGGTAGTGGCAAAACGCATATTTTACGCAAAATGCGCTGTAGTGGGTTTCAAGTTTTAGACTTGGAAGCTTTGGCAAATCACCGAGGTTCCTTACTTGGAGAAGAATGGGATAATCAACCCTCACCTCAACCCTCTCAAAAATATTTTGAATCTTTGCTACTGCAACAACTACAAAGCTTCAACCCTGCGGAAACAGTTTGGGTAGAATCAGAAAGTAACAAAATCGGACAAATTTATTTACCCCTATCCTTATGGAACAAGATGAAACAGGCGAGTTGTGCGGAAATTCAGGTTCCTTTATCCACAAGAATTAGCTATCTCTTGCAAGAATATCCACATCTAACAACACACCCAGATTTTTTAAAAGAAAAACTAGAAAAGCTAAAATCTCGTTATAGCAAAGAAAAAATCCGTGAATGGTATCATTTGATTGATACCCAACAGTGGGAGTCATTTGTAGAAGATATGTTAAAGTTCCACTACGATCCAACTTACTATAAGTCGATGCAATGGAACTTTAATAAAGTAGAGAAAATTCTAAAAATACCAGATTTATCTGATAGTGAAATAGAGAAGTTGCTAAATTCTTTGACACTTCATCTTCCCTCGTTCCCAGGTTATGCCTGGGAATGAAACAGATACAAAACTCTACTCTTTCTTACCTGCTAAACTTTCAGGACTAATATTGATGAGAGGTAAAGTCCCATTACCACTTATCACAGTTGGAAACCGTCCATCCCATTTTTCTATTGCCTGCTTTTGTAACAATTCTGGAGTCAAAGTTTGTCTTTGTAATCTTTGTGCTTCTGCTTGACCCTTAGCACGATTCACATCTGCTTGGGCTTCTTGAGTGGCTTTCTTAGCAATAAATTCTGCTTGTTTAGCTTCTTGTTCGGCTATTTGCTTTGCTTCAATAGCCTTACTAAACTCAGGAGAAAATGCAAAATTTACTAAAGATATGTCATCAACTATCAAACCGTAAGCAGAAAGACGTTCTTTTAGATGATTATCAATTTCTTCTTTCAATTGAGTTCTGATAATAATAATTTCTTCTGCTGTCTTTTTTGATGTTGCTGCTTTCAACACTTCAGAAACCGCAGGAGTGATTATCCCTGTAATAATTTGTTCTTCATCACCAACTTGTTGATAGACTTTATTAACTCGTGTTGGATCGATATGCCAATTCACCGCAAGTTCCGTTGTGACTTTCTGTAGATCTTTGGAAGCAGCATCAGCATGAAAAGTATTTTGCCGAACTCTCACACTCAGCGTTTTAACTGTTGTCACAATTGGCATTATAGGATGAATACCTTCATCTAACACCTGCTCTTGAACTTTACCAAAGTTCATAACAACGCCCCTCTCACCTGCATTTACAATTGTGAAGGGACGGAAAATTATCGCTAGCAGTAAGACAAATACACCTCCTGCTAAGGAAAAACCTAATCTAAAATTATCGCTACTGGAGACTTGTCTGCTAATGTTCTGCATACTGTTAAAAGATTCTAATAAATCAAGCACCTGTAGAGTAGACACAACCGACCCATAAG
Organism: Scytonema hankhaensis NUACC26; assembly: GCF_045865695.1. NCBI lineage: Bacteria > Bacillati > Cyanobacteriota > Cyanophyceae > Nostocales > Scytonemataceae > Scytonema > Scytonema hankhaensis. The sequence continues at coordinate 117,173 of NZ_BAACAP010000254.1, read as the reverse complement.
GTGATTTTGTTATCTGAGTTTACTCAAGGAGTAAAACTCTTTAATATAGATACACGCCGAACCATCGCATTTATGAAATTTAAATTTATAAACTGAAGTTTTAAATTATGAAGATTTCTCAACGTCATCCTTGGCCTACTACAGTAGATGAAGCGATAAAAATACAAGAACAACTCCAGTTAGAAGTGATTACAGAAGATAATCTGAAGCAACCTTTGCAATACGTTGCTGGTGTTGATATGGGTTTTGAAGAAGATGGTGCAATTAGCCGTGCGGCTGTGGCGGTACTGAGTTTTCCCGATTTGCAATTACAGGAGACAAGCATTGCACGCCGTCCTACAACGTTTCCTTATATTCCCGGCTTCCTCTCTTTTCGCGAAATACCCGCCGTTTTAGACGCTTTGGAAAAAATTCAAACAACACCAGATATTATTCTGTGTGATGGACAGGGAATCGCTCATCCTCGTAGGTTTGGGATAGCTTGTCATTTGGGCTTAATTATAGATATACCTACTATTGGTGTCGCAAAATCATTACTCATCGGAAAGCATGAAGACTTACCAGAAACACAAGGAAGTTGGCAACCATTAATACATAAAGGAGATACAGTGGGAGCTGTTTTACGAACTCGTACAGGAGTTAAACCCGTGTATGTTTCTAGCGGTCATAGAGTGAGTTTACCTACAGCAATTGATTATGTGTTGCGTTGTACCACAAAGTATCGTTTGCCAGAAACGACTCGCTTTGCTGATAAACTTTCTAGAGACTAGAAGTTTTAGCGGTGTTTGCCTTGGCATAAGGAGCGAGCGCTACAACCAGCGCTCGCACCCCATACCCGAATTTTGATTTTGTCACCTATTCATTTTTTGGGGTTTCTGATTTTGACACACATTCAAATACGGCTTCAGCATTACAGCCATTTTCAGGTAAATATACCATAAGAGAAAGTTGTATATTTTTTTATTTGGAAGTCCCTAAACATTAGTCATATTAAATTAAAAAATAGCGTGCTTTGGTTTACCTGCCTACTCAGTCGTTAATGGATAAGTTTGGCAAGGTTTTTCGCAGGGTCATAACCAATACCTCCGGCTCCACAGGTTTTGCTAAATGCTCTTGAAATCCATACTGTAGAGCTTGTTGCCGATCGAAATCTCCGGCGTAGGCAGTCAAAGCGATCGCAGGAATTTGCCCACCTTGTTCTATTGGTAACGCTCGAATCTGTTGGATCAACGTATATCCATCCATATCGGGCATTCCGATATCACTGAGAATCGCGTCCGGTTTGGATTGAACGAAGGCAGCAAACGCTTCGCACGCAGTTGTGGCTGTCATCACTTTTGCTCCGGCTTGCTCCAATACAAAAGCAATTAAGTCCCTTGAGTCGGCTTCATCGTCCACAACCAAAACTTGTACTCCAATCAAATTAAGGGATCGCTTTGGTGAATTAAAGTCTGGTTCGCTTGTTGACTGAATCGGCATAAGTGGAAGTCTAACTGTGAAAGTGGCTCCTAGTCCTTCACCTCGACTCTCAGCCCAAACCGTACCACCATGAAGTTCGACAAGGTGACGCACAATCGCCAACCCCAATCCCAATCCGCCAAATTGGCGAGTCGTTGAACTGTCTGCTTGGCGAAAATAGTCAAATACATAGGGTAAAAAATCACTAGAAATGCCTTTACCCGTATCTATAACGGTAATTTGTGCTAGGTTGGCAACTGGTTCTAGCCGCACCGTTACCTTACCGCCTTCAGGTGTAAACTTGATGGCGTTCGAGAGCAAATTCCAAATGATTTGCTGCAGGCGCGTTGCGTCCCCCAAAATCTGTCCTACGCCATCGCTAATGTAGGTCTTTATCTCAATTAACTTGGCTTCTGCTGCGAGTTGCAACGTCTCCATAGCTGCTTCAATAATTGTTATTAAGCTGACGGATTTGACATTGAGGCTAAGTTTGCCTTGCAAAATTCGGGAAACATCTAGCAAATCTTCGATTAATTCCGATTGCAGTTTGGCGTTACGTTCGATGGTTGCTAATGCTTGAGCAGTCTTGGCGGCGTCCAGATTTCCGATTTGTAGAAGCTTTGACCAGCCGAGAATGGGGTTGAGAGGCGATCGCAACTCGTGAGACAATACTGCTAGAAACTCATCTTTAATCCTGTTGGCTGTTTCCGCTTGCTCGCGAGCTTTTTTTTCCCTGGCAAGTAATTGCTCGCGTTCCATTTCGGCTGCTTTGCGATCGCTAATGTCAATCGAGATTCCGATCGCCCGTTTAGGTTCCCCATCGGAATCGTAAAAGATTTGACCGAGAGAACCAAACCATCGGATTCCCAAGGTGGGATGACAGATCCGAAACTCAAAGTTGAGGTGAGTTTGCTTCTGCTGCAAGGCGTCGCGCACGGTGCGAGCGGCAGTTGCTCGATCCTCTTCTAAGACTGTAGCTAACCAGTTCTCATAAGTGGATGGAATTGCCCAGTCGAGTCCATAGAGAGAGTAGTATTCTTCTGACCAAAATACGCTGCCTGTTGCCACGTCCCAATCCCAAGTCCCAATTTTGGCAGCCAATTGAGCAACCTTTAAGCGCTCCTCACTTTTTCGTAAAGCTGCTTCAGCTTGTTTGCGAACAGTAATTTCTGTGGCAATTATCGACACACCGTTGGCAGATGGATAAACGCGGTTCTCAAACCAACGATTCCATCTAGTATAGAAATACTCAAACCGAACGGGGACTTGCTCTGCTAAAGCTCGATGTACCTCTGTGTAGAACAGGGTGTCTATAATCTCTGGAAACACTTCCCAAACGCTCCTACCCAAAAGAATATGCTTAGGTATTCCAGTAACCTTTGTTACTTTGTCATTGACATAGGTGTAACGCCATTCGCGATCGAATGCCAAAAATTGGTCGGCAATTCGAGTTAAAACGCTTTCCAAGTTATCTTTTACCGCTTGCACTTCCACCCGCAGTGCCTGTTCTTTTTGGGCTGCCGCTTGTCGTAATTGTGCCAGTTTCAAATTTGACTCAACTCTTGCCAACAATTCACGAGCAGAAAAGGGCTTGATTAAGTAATCATCGGCTCCCGCTTCTAACCCTTCAATGCGTGACTCTTCTCCTGCACGAGCCGATAGGAGAATAATCGGGATTTCTTTAGTGCGTGGATTGGTACGGAGTTCGCGAAGCAACCCAAATCCATCAAGTCTGGGCATCATCACATCACTTAGTACCAAGTCGGGAAGACGCTGAGTAATGGCTTCTAATGCTTCTAAGCCATCACTAACAGTTTCTACCTCCCTGTACTGGCTCAATAATCGCTTCACATAATCCCGCATATCAGCGTTATCGTCGGCTAGAAGAATTCGGGCAGAGGATGGGGAAGACGGGGAGAGGGGGTGACGCGGTGACGCGGTGATTTCCTCCATACTTCTCTCAGTGTCTCCCTGTCTCCGTGTCACCATTTCTTCTTCTGGTAGCCAGCGCGACGCTTCGAGCACATAGGGATCTGCTCCTAATGCCGTTGATGCGAGGGCACGAGTTGCTTCAATTCGTTCGTTAGGTAAATGAGCCGAGCCAAAGGGAAGAGCGATGGTAAACGTTGTACCGGAATTAACCTGACTGGCAACGCGAATCATTCCACCATGAAGTTTAACGAGTTGTTGAACTAAAGCAAGTCCAATTCCAGATCCTTCATAAGTGCGCGATCGCGTTCCACTCACCCGATGAAATCGTTCAAATAATCGAGGCAATTCATTTTCAGGAATACCAACACCTGTATCTGTAACGCTCAATTCAACGGAATGACCAACAGGCTGTAATCGAACAGTGATACTTCCAGAAAACGTAAATTTAAACGCATTGGAAATGAGATTAAATACTATCTTTTCCCACATTTGGCGATCGACATACACGGGTTCCGACAAAGGTGGACAGTCTATTGCCAACGTCATTCCAGCCCGTTCAATCAACGAGCGAAATACACTCGCTAATTCTGCGGTAAACGCCGCCAGATCCGTGGGTTCATACACGGCTTCAATGCGTCCGGCTTCAATGCGGGAGAAATCTAGCAGCGTATTGACTAACTTTTGCAAACGTAAGCCGTTACGCTGGATGAGTTGTAGCTGTTCTCGCTCATCGGGTTGCAGGCGATCGTTGAGCGTATTGGAAAGTTCTTCCAAGGGACTTAACATTAATGTTAAGGGCGTGCGAAATTCATGGCTAACGTTACTGAAAAATGTGGTTTTGACGCGATCCAATTCTGCCAGTGCTTCGGCACGTTTCCTTTCTTCTTCATAGGCATTGGCATTGGCGATACTCGCTGAGATTTGCCCTGCTACTAAATTAATAAAGCTGCGGTAGGTATCATCAAAGAGTCGTAGCGGATTCAAACCAGCCACTAATAAGCCCGCTCGCCCTGTTTGACCAGAAGGTGCAATTGGGACAACTACAGCTTGATGCGGCGATCGATCCCAAGCCCCTGCAGGTAAATTGCCAAACACTGAGACCAGATCGGTTATCAAGACTAGCTTCTGCGTTTGGATAACTTCTACAAAAGACCAAGCTGAATAAGAATTGAGATCGACCAATGCGGGAACGGCAGGGTGGTCGCGATCGATACCACTAGTTCCAGCTAAAACAATGCGCTGCTGCTCCGGTTCGACCAGATAAATCATCGCAAAGGGCAGGTCATAAAGATTGGTTTGCAAGCATCTTGCGCTCAGTCTACAAGCTTCGTCGAATGTCCTTGCGTCTGCGGTTTGAGATGCCAGTTCTTGCAGAAGCATGAGTTGGCGCTCTCCAATAATGCGTTTAGTGTCGTCCGTATTGGCGCAGATAATGCCTCCTGGATTCCCTCGCTCGTCAGGAATGGGGCTATAAGAAAATGTGTAGTAAGTTTCTTCGGGGTAGCCGTTGCGCTCCATAATCAACAACAGCGATTCGTCGTAAGTCCCCTCATTGTTAAGCATCGTTGATTCTGCTCTCGGTCCGACGACATCCCAAATTTCCCGCCATACTTCAGAAGCGGGACGGGCAAACATTGCGGGATGCTTGCCACCCAGAATCGGTTTGTAAGCGTCGTTGTAAAGGTTCAGCAATTCTTCGCCCCACCATACCCACATTGGTTGGCTAGAAGTGAGCATGATGCGGACAGCAGTTTTCAGACTCTGCGACCAGGTTTCGACTGCACCCAAGGACGTTTTCGACCAATCGTGCGATCTCATCCGCGTTGCCATTTCGCCCTTACCTGCAAAAAGTTGTTCACTTACTTGCTGTTGCGTCATCCGCTCCTTTACCTCCATTACATTCACACAGATGGGCGAGAATGGAGATGTTGCCACTGTGTTCCAGCACTACGTACTTAATATACTTTATTCATTGTAATCTCTGTAATGACGGAGCTACTAAAAGTAGTTGCTGACTTCTATGTAATCGTGTTAGGAATTGCACAGCTAAGAATTGAAGTTGTTAATTGATATCACGGTGTTGGAAAGATGAACTCACTCACTTTGCAGTGGCAGGATGCAGGGAAAGATAAAACTCAGAATATATATGAACAACAGCAAACAAAAAACCAAGGCACTGTTCGTATTGGTCGCGATCCAATCCGGTGTGACATTGTACTGAGTCATCCTACTGTATCGGGGTTGCACGTTGAAATTTACTTTCATTCACAACAGCAATGTTTTTTAATTATAAATCTACGAGAACAGAATCCTCCACTTGTCGATGGACAGCAACTCGTTCGAGGTACACTCAGATTACATCAAGGCAGTACTATTTATTTGGGACAGCAACAACTCCTTGTAACTGCTGTTTCTATCTCCTCAACTAGCAGCGTTCCTGAAACACTTTTAAACCCACCGCAACCAAAGGCAGTCAATTCTCGACCTGTTACACCAGTGGCAGTTCAAGGATACCACCAACCTACGCCTCCTGTTAGGCAGCAACCAGTTGCACAAGGACATTACCATCATGCGCCGACTCCACCCGTACAGCAGGGAGTTTACGGTTTGGAGTGTCCCAAATGTCATAAAGTTTCTTCCTCAGAACACTTACAAGTTGGTTGTCCTTGGTGCGGTACATCTTTGGCTGCGGCGATCAGTGTTTTAGTTCCACCTGGTGTTTAGAGGAAAAGGAAGACACCAGAACAGTATAGTTTATAACTAAATAATTATTTGCTATTGATTCTTAATTAATGTCTAATAATTTACAAATTCAATTAACTTGGGACGATCCGACAACAGGGGAACGACGAGAACCTCGTTTAAATGCTCCGATCGCTCTTGGTCGTGATTTTGCTGCTTTACCTGCCGAACTCCACGAACAGCGTGTTGCTCGTATGCTGCTCAATAGCAGTCAAGTTTCTCGTTTCCATGTTCTGATCGATTGGGAACAAAACCAGTTGGTGGTGACTGACCAAAACAGTACTAATGGCACGGTTGTCAACGGTCAACGTCAGACACGCGGCATTCTTGTCAGTGGAGATACCGTACAAATCGGTCCATACATAATTACTGTGACCCTTGCTGTTGCTGGCACGCCTACAGCACCTCCAAGCGTTCACTCTGCTATCCAGTTTAACCCCAATACCAATCTACCAGATCCTACCCTACCTGCTTCCCAACCCGTAACACCATTGGGAAGCAATTTTCCACCTTCGGTATTTCAGGAAGAACTAGTTCCAGTACAAGCACTACACGCAACGGGGTTACCAGTAACTGAGAGCGATTATCTTGCAGTTGGTGCTGGATTGGGTAGCTATATTTGGATAGATTTACTGAGAATGTCTGGTGTTCGGAGTGAAAATATTACCGCTTTGGGTTTAGAAAAAGAACCCTATGCCCGGTACAAACGCCTTTGCATGAATTCCCAAATTCCCTTGCACGAACGCTTGCGCTCGAATTCCGATTCTTGCCCCGATAATATTTGGGGTTGGCCTAGTTATGCCTTACGAGAAGCATGGCATGACTTTTCTCAAGGGAAATTAGACCGAGCTTTTCGATATTTATGGCAGGTTTTTAATGAGCCAACTTTTGCCGAAACTTATACACCCCGTGCGGGAAATGTCTTTAATTCTATAGACAGGGAAGCGAAACGCATAGGCTGGGATAAGATTTACCGTTACGGACGAATACGGGCAATTCGGAAAACGGATGATGGTAGATATTGCGTGGCTTATTCCCAAGGACATGGAAGTCACGCTTTTCACGTAGCTCGTTTTTTGCACCTAGCAACTGGTTATCCAGCAATTCAGTTTCTCCCAGACTTACAAGCTTATCGCGAGAAGTATCAAGATTTCAAGTCTGTTGTCAATGCTTACGAAGAGCACAGCCACATTTACGAGCAACTCGAAAAACAAGGTGGGAAAGTTTTGTTGCGGGGACGAGGAATTGTGGCTTCTAGAATTGTACAGCGCATTTATGAAGCCCATCGGCACAATCGTAATATTACAGTTTTACACTTAATGCGATCGCCCAAACCAAAGGGCAATAAATATGAAAAAGCACAGCGTCTCGTCAAAAACCATTACGAATACCAGCCCTTCAATTGGCCCAAAGCCTGTTGGGGTGGCGAACTCCGCGCCCTATTAGAAAAAGCTAGTCCCGAGGAACGTCAACGCTTGCTAGCAGATTGGGGTGGAACGACCACAGCCGATCGTCTCGACTGGCAACATATTACTGAAGAAGGATTAAGAGAAGGTTGGTATAAAATTGAATTCGGTAAAGTAGAAAAAGTAGAACGGGATGCTCAGAACCGTCCTGTCACCTACATTCAAGAAAAAGGTTTTGGGCAAATTACATTGGAAGCGGATTTTATTGTTGATGCCACTGGCTTAGATGCCAAAGTGCAAGTTAATCCCCTTTTAGCAGATTTGGTGAAACATTACAACTTGCCATTGAACCATCTAGGAAGGTTGTCGGTGGCAAATAATTTTGAAGTTGTTGAAATGCGTAATGGGAAAGGTCAAATTTATGCAGCAGGGGCAATTACTTTAGGTGGACCTTACGCTGCCGTTGATAGCTTTTTGGGATTGCAATATGCTTGCTTGTGTGCTGTTGATAGTCTGGCTGCTGCTCGTGCGCCTAACGTGAAGCGATTGAATGTTATAAGTTCTTTTAGTAATTGGTTAAAGTGGGTATTTAACCAGTCTCCGTAGAAAAATTTGGCCCTATAGTATCATAGTATGTCACTCAATTTTCAAATGTATATAAATTTTGAGTCAAAAAATCAGAAGTTGTTATGAAAATACTATGGAAAAATATGGAAAAATTGTCAGTACAGCTATCAATGGTATAGAACTGTATAGAATTCTATAGTGATGTAAAATATAAAATTTTAAGATGCAGATATTTAAAGCACGTTCCCCAATGCATCTGTCAGTTGTACCGAAACTCTGTCAGCCCTTGAAGATAGTGGCGTTAGGCGATAGTTTAGTTTATGGATTTGGCGACCCAGAAGGAGGTGGCTGGGTTGAGCGATTGCGGCGGAGTTGGATGTCACCCGATAGTCCGGGTCACGTTCTTTATAATTTGGGAGTGCGAGGCGATCGCATCCAACAAGTCGCTCACCGATTAGAAGCTGAGTTCCGCCATCGCGGTGAACTGCGAAACCAAGTTCCCGACTTAATTATTTTATCAGTGGGAGTTAATGATTCAGCACGGTTAGGTCGTCCTGATGGACGGAATTTTACAGACTTTGCTGTTTTTGAATCAGAAATTGCTGCTTTACTGGATCGAGCACAGCAATTATGCCCGGTTTTATTTATCGGAATGATGCCAGTCGATGAAGCTAAGATGCCTTTTCTTGACTGCTTCTACTTCAATCATGCCGATCAATACCGATACAAAGAAGCTACAAAAGTTGCTTGTATTGAACGGGGTATTCCCTATCTCGATATTTTCGAGCAATGGATGGAACAAGGTGAAGCTTGGAGGGTAAAGCGCGTAAGTGCTGATGGTCTCCATCCCAATACCTTAGGGTATAAAACCTTGTTAGAAAATGTTACGAGTTGGGCAGCAATGAGCGAGTACAATTCTGTTGCTGATTACCAACGTGCTCGTTAATCAAGGTATAATTTCAGGACTGCTTAAGTTTTGCCACAAATTTCAAACCGTGTAGGTTGGGTTGAGGAACGAAACCCAACATTTACAAACATTTGTTAGGTAAATGTTTTATTTAATTCAAATGTTTAATAGACTTCTTACAAAAGTCAAAAAAATGAATCATAAACCGCTGATGCACGCTGATGCACGCTGATGAAAGGTGGTTAAAGAGTAGTTAAGATAGGCTGGAAAGATTGCATTCATTTGATAGCTTGCTGCTATTGTAACTTTGCCATCAACTGTATGGAAGAAGTATAACTGCTATAGAATCCTTCCTACCAAACATTCAATTGCATATTATGACTCCTACTTTATTTGGTCGCTGGCAAACTCGATTGTTATTACTTGCTACTGTAGGTACAGTGGTATCTCTACCCTTTGCGATTGGCTTGATAGGTTCTTATCCAAGCGCAGCTTATTTCTGGATACTAACTTATGTTGCTATCTTTGGTCTAGGATGGGATGTTGTATACGACCAAATTCAAAAATACCGTTGGGATCGAGATTGGCCTGCTGCCTATCAACTCTTCGCAGGTATCTGGGAAATGATATTTATTTGGTTCGCAGTAGGTATCTTTCGTATCTTACCTATATCTAGTTATCCACCAGTAGGTGTGTTTCTTCAGCATTACAGTGTTGTATGGCTAGCAATTTTTATCGTTTCACAAAGTTTAATGCGGATTATCTTTGTGCGTTGGCGCTTCCGAGGTGGACAGTGGTTGTAAACGTTCAACCAAAAACTAGCTTTATCACCATGGTGAAGCATTGTTAAACTAAGTTTAATAGCAAAGAAACTATGCAGGTTCCCCAATTATGCTTAATCAAGCGCTAGTAATAGATACTGTTCCTACCGATACCTGGGTAGAAGCAGCCTGGGAAGATTTTCTTACCTTTGCAGATGACCCCACTTTGGAACGTGCTAGATTTTACTATGATGACGGCTACATGAGGGTTGAGATGTCACCACTAGGTCCTGCACATGGTTATGATAATTCAATTGTTTCAACTCTTATAGTCTTGTATGCAGCTATTAAAAATATTCCCATTAAGGAGTTAACAAATACTAGTTTCCGAAAAGCTAGAGTTAGTGGTTCTCAGCCTGATATTGCTTTTTATATTGGCACAAATTTGCGATTACCTCCCCGAAATAATTCTCCAGTAAATCTCAATGAGTTAACTCCACCCACGCTAGTTGTGGAAATTGCCGCTTCGTCTCTAGAAGACGATACTGAGCGTAAACAAAAACTTTACCAACGCCTGGGAGTTCAAGAATATTGGGTAGTTGATGTCAGTGCAAGCAAGGTAATTGCAAATTCATTGTCAGCAACACAAACTACCCCTATTCGTGAGTCTCAAGTACTCCTTGGATTGGAAATTGCCTTAGTTGAAGAAGCTCTTATGCGCTCTCTCACTGAAGATGATGGAGCTATTACTCGTTGGTTACTAGCTAAGTTTAATTAAATTTTTAATGATAGCCTCACGCCAAGACGCAGGGAGCATCCCGTTTTGGCAAATATACCTTCAGAATAGAATTTCAGACTTGTAGGGGCGCGGCGACCTTGCGCCCCTACGGTAGGTGATGTTGGTTCTCGTTAGTTAAAAAATCAGAGGCGCTAAAAATGCTTAATCCATATCTGACGGTTTTTGTCAATGCGTAAGTCCTAGTTATATGTTAAAAATTATCATGAGCTACTGTACATGACGCTGTTGTTAAGTTTACAACTAAATCTGTATCAGTATAAATAATCAGAGTGCCGTGTTTGTTCATCTTTAGAGCAGTCCAAAGCTAACTTGTAGATGAATGACATGAATTCTCCAACAAAGGAACACAATGTCAAATTTTGAGCTAGTTTTAAGGCTATTACTACAGTTAACAGTCATTTTAGCCACTTGTCGTATTGTCACGATTATTGGACGGCGCTACCTCGGACAAACGGATGTCGTTTGCGAAATGATTGCAGGTGTTATGTTGGGACCATCGCTTTTTGGTGCGATCGCACCGAGCATACAGCAATGGTTGTTTCCTAAAGTTCCTATAATACTTGCCACCGGAGCAAAAATCCCCAACCCATCCATGTCAATTCTCTTTGCTATCAGTCAAATTGGGTTGATTGTCTATATGTTCTTAATTGGTTTGGAATTTAATACCGATATTATTAAGCAAAGGCTCAAGGGTGCTAGTTTCGTTTCTGTAGCGGGGATACTCGTACCATTTTGTTTAGGTAGTGTAGCAGCTTTCTTTCTTGTCAATCGGGGCGACTTATTTAAACAAGGTGTCAGTCCTTGGGCTGCAGCACTATACTTAGGTGCTTCCATGTCAATTACGGCATTCCCAATGTTAGCCCGAATGCTGTACGAGCGTGGTATTGCAAAAACTCATTTTGGAACTTTAGCACTCGCTGCGGGTTCCATTGATGATGCCACAGCATGGTGTTTGCTAGCTATTGTATTAGCTAGTATTCACACCAATACAAGTATTGCAGCGTTTGCAATTGGTGGTGGTATTGCTTACGTACTTTTGACAACTTTCGTGGCAAGACCTGCACTCTCGATCTTTAATAGGATGGTAAAACGAGATGGTGAATTGACCGTTCAAACCCTAACTTTAGTATTTACACTCTTGATGTTTTGTTCTTGGGTTACCGATGCAGTTGGTATTTATGCTGTTTTTGGTGCATTTATTATTGGAACCGCAATGCCAAGAGGTGAGTTTGCAGAACAACTTCGCGATCGCACGGAATTTCTAACCACCTCTCTTTTACTACCCATATTTTTTGTCTTTTCTGGATTGAACACTCAAATTGGATTAGTTAACACGCCAATTCTTTGGGCTATAACGGCTTTGATTGTAGCAATTGCCATTTTTGGTAAAGGCATTGCTTGTATGTTAGCTGCAAAATTGTCAGGAGAAAATTGGCGCGAATCAGCCACTATTGGTGCTTTAATGAACGCACGAGGTTTGATGGAATTAATAATCCTTAACATTGGATTAGAACAAGGTATAATTACCCCAATTTTATTCACAATTATGGTGATTATGGCGATCGTTACTACACTCATGACATCACCGTTAGTTAACTTTTTGTTACAGAGAACGAGTTACGATACCTCTCAAATAGTATAGCAATTTTGTTCTAGTTCTACACAAATACTGAGCCTGAGAAACCTGGTATCTGAGAGATGCTGGGTTTTTTATGTTAATCTTGAGATATCAGTATATTCTCTAAGAAAATAAAATTTATAGCCCCTTAGTTTTAACGGTGGCAACTGTATCCCAAAAAGAATTAATATTCAAGACTGTGACAAATTACCGCAAGATTGCTGAATAAAGTTGACATTTTTCAGTGATATAAAGAATTATCTTAGGGACATCAGTTGTCGCTAGTCAGGGAGGAAATCATGCACGCAGTTGTTTTAGTTCTTGTTGAGGTGCTGATTGTTATTGGGCTATCCAGACTGGTGGGTCTTGCCTTCCGGTGGATTAACCAACCACTTGTTATCGGCGAAATTGTTGCCGGGATTCTTCTCGGTCCATCTTTTTTTGGTTTGGTTGCTCCTGGGTTAGCAGCTACCTTATTTCCACCAGAAACAGTTCCTTTCCTAAACGTACTGTCTCAGGTGGGGCTAATCTTTTTTATGTTTCTCATTGGATTGGAACTAAATCCCAAATACTTAAGTGGTAATTTGGAAGTTGCAATCGTGACATCTCATGTCAGTATTTTAGTGCCGTTTTCTCTTGGAGCGTTGCTTGCAGTAGTTCTCTACCCTTTAGTTTCTAGTAGTAGCGTGTCGTTTACCGCGTTTGCCCTATTTTTAGGCGCTGCCATGTCAATTACCGCGTTTCCCGTACTCGCCCGAATTATTACTGAGAACAATCTACAAGGAACTCGCTTAGGGACTTTGGCACTAACTTGTGCAGCCGTTGATGATGTTACGGCTTGGTGCATATTGGCAGTTGCGATCGCCGTGGCAAATACTGGTAGCTTCAGTAAAGCGATCCCCACAATCCTCTTTGCTCTCGTCTATATTGGATTCATGGTGACCTTGGGGCGGTCTTTTCTAAACCGTTTTGCCGTCTACTACCGTCGTACCGGACGCCTCAGTCAATTGGTTCTTGCTTTAATTTACATGGGAATTGTTGCGTCTGCTCTCATCACAGAACTCATTGGCATTCACTTAATTTTTGGAGCATTTTTACTAGGGGCAATTATGCCCAAAAATGCCGAACTTGTCAAAGAATTAGCGGTAAAAACAGAAGATTTTGTTTTAATTTTCCTGCTACCAGTATTTTTTGCTTACAGTGGTTTGAGAACTCAAATTGGGTTGCTCAATAGTCCAAAATTGTGGTTGCTCTGTTTGTCAGTGTTGGTAGTTGCGATCGCGGGTAAATACATTGGAACTTATGTAGCTGCTCGTGTTTGCAAGATAAACAAACGAGAAGCCTCTGCACTTGGTTGGTTAATGAACACTCGCGGTTTAACCGAACTCATAGTACTTAATATTGGTTTGAGCCTTGGAGTGATTTCCCCTGTGTTGTTTACTATGCTCGTCATTATGGCATTGGTCACAACATTCATGACATCGCCACTACTTGAGATAACATATCCTAAGAAACTAATGATGTTAGATGTACTAGAGCCAGAACCAGAGGAAGCAACGAGTGATGGCGATACAATACCGGAAAACAACCAGATCTCTTACCGAATTTTAGTACCTGTAGCAAATCCAAGCACTCAAAAGGGTTTGGTACAGTTAGCTGTGGCAATTGCTATGAATTCCCAGCAATCTGCTGTTGTTAATCCCTTGAGTTTGATTCACCTGCAAGAAGATTATGCTTTTGAAAGTACTCCTGTAGAAGCAGAGAAGTTAATTGCACAGCGTCGTCATCAAATAGAAGAATTAATTGAACGTTTAGAACCTTCAACATCCCGCTCCTACGTACATCCTATTGTTCGCGTATCAAATAATGTAGCTAGAGAAACAGCACAAATTGCTTTACTCGAACAAGCAAATCTCATTTTAGTAGGATGGCATCGCCCAGCTTTTAGTAAAAATCGTTTGGGTGGACGAGTCGGTCAAATTCTCTCAACTGCACCAGTTGATGTCGCGGTATTTGTCGATCGCGGAGGAAAACGTCTCGAACGTTTGTTAGTACCATACTCAGCAAATATTCATGACGATCTTGCATTGGTACTTGCTCTCAGGTTGTTAGTTAATAGCGATACGCGACGCTTAATGATTTTACAAGTCGTAGAAAATCAGCAAGTCAAGCACGAATTAAGTAATGAGCTTCACAATATTATGGAACAGTTACCTTGTAACGTGCGCGATCGTGTAGACATCAAAGTTATTGAATCTAGAGAGCCAATTCAAGCTGTAGTCACCGCATCAGAAAATGTTGACCTTACTATTGCAGGAACAAGCCGTGCTTGGGGGATCGAACGTCAAACATTGGGAAGATATACAGATGAATTAGCCATTGAGTGTCGTTCATCGCTGCTGATCGCCCGTCGTTACAGCCAAGTCACTTCTCACCTCACTCCCATACTGACAGAAACAGTGACCAGTGACCAGTGACTCAGAGGGGACTCCGAGTTCCCCAATCCCCAGTCCCTAATCCCTAATCCCCAATCGAGCTAAGTCCAATAAAGAATTTTGGCTTTTGGAAAACGTCGTTGAATCTCATTCTCGAAGTAGCGACGTAAAGCTTTCATTGTATCGGCTTCATAAACATACTTGGTTCCACCAAACTTATTTCGTTTCACACTACGCTTTTCTTCGTCCATATCAAGCTTTGATTGGGGATACCAAGTTTGCAAAACTTCTTTTGACCCTGGTGTAAAGCGGTGCGAGATCAGTTCAAAAGTGAGGTCGCAATCAAAATTTAATGCTTCACTTATCTGGTCAAACAAGCGATCGTATGAAGACTGCCAATCATCTAAAAGCATAATTGGCGCAATGACCAAACCAACGGGATAACCGCCACCACCTCGCTCTTTTGGTAAAGCTAACTTTCGCAACGCCATAAGTCGTGATAGTACTGATGCTGTTCCACCCTCAAATCGACCAGAAACAGGTGCAGCATTGACACTCATGCGAAACCGAGTATGACCGTTGTGCGGTATGTCAAGAAGATTATCCACCGCATCAAACTTAGACACACAGCGTAAGTAGGCGCGTTCGCGAGTACCAAAATGACGAATACATTCAGCAAGACTACCTGTGAGATGTTCGATACCCAAAGGATCTGTATAACAGCTTACTTCATAAGAGGTTGCTTTATCTGGTTGCTCGTAAGCTGCTAAGTTTTCCAATATTTGAGGTAGGTTAGCAAACACGCGAATAACTGGCGGACCTTGCAAGCTTCCTGCTAGGTAACAGTATTGACAGTGCGCCGGACAACCTTCTGCAATGTGAAATTGCCAATCAGCTGATGGCGGGATGGGGCTGAGCTTAAAAGCACTGGGTGGAGCTGTTACAACAGCAAGAGTCCGCTTGGCAATATCGTAAGTCTCGCGTTCGGATTCACCGCGTAAACCTGTGAGGCGATTTCGCGGTAACTCTTCAATAGGTAAGTTATAAGACTGCAGCCGTTGGAGAATTTGCTGTCCCCAGGGTTCACCAAGAGCGGCTGGTGTAAACAACACTCGTTCTGGCATCCATAATTTCGGTTCCCGCACAGAAGAGGCTTTTGGTATTGTGACAGTATTTGCAATCATTTTAGTAAGGGAGTAGGGAGTAGGAAATAGGGGGAAGAAATAGAATATTATTGCGAGGGAATTAATGAAGAGTTTTAAATAATAGTAGAACCTACGCACAGGCCCCTTTTTAAGGAGGGTTGGGGGGCAATACTTGTCGGGTTTTGCCTAAAAATACGAAAACACGTAGGTTGGGTTGAGGAACGAAACCCAACATTTACAGACATTTGTTAGGTTTCTCCACGGGTTTACCCAACCTACAGAAATTCGAGAGTTCTTGCAGTATTGGGTTCGGGGGATCTGCAACGTGCAAAATCCCTAAAATACTGTTGAGGTTACGTGAGCGCTAAATAGTTTTTTATAACATAACTCTATTGTAAAGCAAGCAAAATTCTTCTTATTTCTAGCCTTGGTACGGGTTACCCCAATTAAAAGTAGTGGTTTTATGTTATGACTGGTCACTGTTACGTATCTGTCGAGCGTATCAAATACTACGCTATTTCATCAAAATTTGTACCGTCAAACTTGGTAAACGTGAAGCCGTCAAATCTTTCGTTGAACCCTAGCCTTTCATCTTTGAGGATGCTGATAGCAACCTCTTCTCCCAAAGCTAAGCCAGCTGCAATATCAGAACGCCAGTGGATACCAGCGAGAGAGCGACCAAAAGTATAGTTAACTGCAAACTTGTCGATCTCGCCACCTACTGTCAATGGCGCTCCACGATAAGGAATGACTTTTGTGGGATCTTTGGGATCGGGTACTACAGGATTGGGAATAACAAAGTCTTCATCGAAAAACGCTTTCAACAATGTGGCTGAGACACCAGCAATAGCAGCAGAACCAGCAGTGTAGGCGGAATGGAGCGGTGCTCCTTCTGGGTATGCGTGTGGTAATAAATACGTACCAAAAGTCTTAAAAGTCTCAGCTAAGGCTTTGGAATTCAAGAACTCAGAATGGATTGGATAATCAGTTTTGTTGACAAGATTGTTGTATGCTAACCCAGCATATGCTTCTGGTCGCAAACGACGATGTAAGTAAAACTTACCCCAATAAGAGGCTCTGATTGCCCGCGAAGGAGCGAGGAGGAGCAAGGCTTGGAAATGTGCTGCTGCAAATGTAGCAGCTGAACCCACTTGAGTTCTAGAGTCGATATAGGGGTTGCTTGAATTCAAGGGTGCGCCAATACCACCAAGAGTCGCTAAGACTCCATAAAATAGAGCGCCATTAATACGACTGTATTCAGTAATATCACGTATATTAGAGACATAACGACGTGTTGGATCGAACTGAATAGATTTGCCAGAACTGCCTCCATTCTGTACCGTCAACCACTCGTTGTAGTCAGTAAGGAAATCGTTGCCAGGAAGAGCAGTACGAATCAAGGGAGAAATAAATTGAGTGTTGAGAGGAATGTCCAGCAACAAAAACTGTGAAACGTAAGGACCTTCTGTTACACCAGGTGGGACAACGTATTTTGTTGTTTTGCCTGATGGGTCGCTCTTGTCAACATAGTTAACACTGGCACGAAATAGAGTTTGAGGGGTAATAACACCATTTTCTTTCGGTCCTCGAAATGCTGACAGTTTGTTGAGATCTTCAATTGCTGCCAAGATTTTCGGATTGTCAGTGTCGTTTTGGAACTCTCTAAGAGAAACTTCTCGCAGTAAAGCAGCCCAATAAAGTTCAACTGCCTCAGCAGCTTGTTCTGCACTATTTAAAGTCGCTGGTGGTGGAGTCGCTACTTGGGCAGCATTGATCCCCTCAAGGCTAATTGCTAATGGTCCTTGAGGGTTCACAAGTTTCCTTCCGCCATCCAAGATAATATTTTCAAAGTCGTTAGGGTTTAGCGTTGTTATTGCTTTTATAAAAGAGTTATAGGCTTCAATCTGGACTTCGCCGCGTTGGTCATGCGGTAATCCCCTAGTATCAGTAGCAATTTTGTTAGGATAGCGTTCTTCATCACCGTTAGTTGGATGCGGCGGAATACCGAGCGCTAGCTGATTTTTTGCTGCTTCAACACGTACTTGATAGGCTTTCTGAACAAAATTATCATAGTTGAAGGTTCTGACACGCCTACCTTTTTCTTGTGCAAAGACAATATTTCCTTTTTTTACAGAGGAGAAGAGAGGAGCCATGACTCCACCCGCAACACCGGTGGCAGTTAACAGACTAGCGCGACCTAGAAATGAGCGTCTACTGACTTGACTAAACAGCGAACGTTTGCTGTTGTTGTTATCTGTATTCTGGTTAGAATTCATGTTTTTGCTTCTTTGTGTATTGTTTTGGGAAGTTCTGTCGAGATCGGGTTTGAATTCCATAACCCATGCCAATACCTCGAGCAAATCAGTTTCAATCGTGGTTTTTACGCACAGATTAAGATTTGCTTCATCTTTTTTAAAGATGGCATAGGTACCATTACTTTCTCTAAACAATGGCACAAGAAAAGCCACTATTTTTCAAAAGTCTATCTTGAAAGTCTTGTAAACTGACGAGTTAACCGTACTTTTATTTGTTAAATCAGAATATCCCACAAAAAGATATCAAAAGCAAGTTGTTTTTGTAAAACGTTGTAACTTAAAGAATACTAAGCCTACGTGCGATCGCTATGGTCACCTGAGAGAAAGTGCCAAAAGGCGAGCGCTCATTTATAGCGGTTTTCAGTTGGCTGCAATACATTAAAAATAGTCTTGTGGAACGGGCAGGATGCCCGTTTTAGGCGGGCAAGATGCAAAGCACCACAAGAACTGTATTGGGTTCAAGTGAAAAGCGCTATATCTGTGCGTGCTAGTTAGTCACATTCGGAGGGAAATCCTCCTATGGCAATGAGCGTGCCACGCACACGGTTCAGCACTGGTATCACCGCCTGCAGCGTGCTTACTCACCACCTACATGGGTTTTAAAACCTTAGTTTTTGGTAAGTGCAAGCCGCAGCAGGCTTCGTTTGTGTAGTCGTGAATTATATTCGCCAAAATTTTTCAGACATCCTCTTAAAGAAGTCGTGAATATCGAGCGCCATCAAAATATTTTCAATAAATTTTGTTTATTCTTTTAAAAAGAAAGAATATTTGCTCTTATTTGGTTGAGATTTTAATATTAAGAACAAGCAACCTTGGTTAAGAAATAATCCTAAATGCGATTAATACATCTTGCCTTGAAAGAAAAGCAATTGAATAAGCTTTTTAAAGTCTCTCACTTCTAGAAGTAGAGAAAGACTATATAGATAATTTGTAATTTTTGTGAGCAAAAACAATGAGTTGGATGATTGGCACTTTAGTTATTGGGGTTTCTGCTGCGTTTGCAACTACCTTTGATGACAATATATACTTGACTGCTTTCTTTGGAAAAGTCAATCATTTCTTTCGTCCCAAACATATTATCATTGGTGAATTTGTTGGATTTACAGTATTAGTAGTTGCTAGTTTGCCTGGTTTTTTCGGCGGTTTAGTTCTTCCAGAAGCTTGGATTGGGTTGCTAGGTCTCCTTCCAATTATTATTGGGATCGGTAATTTCATGAGTCGAAATGACGATGCAGACACAATACAAGATGTGTCAATTAACCTCAGTCATTCAGTCAAGCATAAACGGCAGAAGAAATCATTATTTGCGACTCTACGCGATCCTCAAACTTATCGCGTTTCAGCAGTAACGATTGCTAATGGAGGAAACAATATTGGTATTTATGTACCATTGTTTGCTACTACCAATCTTCCCAGTCTAAGTGTGATTTTGTGTGTTTGCTATTTTACTGTTGGATTGTGGTGCTTCCTTTCCTACAATTTGACTCGTAATCCTCTCATGGCTCCGCTTCTGGCTCGGTATGGTCGAAAAATATTCCCATTTGTATTAATCTGGCTGGGGTTCTCTATCATGATGAAAAGTGGAACTTTTCAACTTTTCCCTGGCGTAGCAATGCTTTTCAACTAGATTTTAAATTCTGCATGATATTAGGAATGCCTTAAGCTTGTATTCCTAATATCAAAAAGTTGACTAATTCTTTGGCGAAGGCATCATCCAACGTCGCATGCTTTAGCAATAACCGATACCAAATAGGACCGTAAATCGCATCAAGCGCCAGTTCCAAATTCACATCAGGACGTATTTCACCTCTTTCAATGCCTCGCTCTAAAATAGTTTGAGTTACTGCTCTGCGACCTTGAATAAATTGCTCGCGAAATGCTTCGGCTAAAGAAGTATCAATTTGTGCTTCGGCAATTAGCCCTGTAACAGCAGTACCTGTCGCTGTTGTTGTCAGTATTGCAAATAGCTGCTGTAAAACCTGATATAAATCTTGTTTAACTGAACCCGTATCGGGTGTAGGGATATTCTGCGTAGCTTTTTCTGAGTATGCTTCCATTATAACTGCTGCTTTAGAAGACCACCAACGGTAAATAGTCTGTTTGCCTACTCCTGCACGTGCTGCGATCGCCTCAATACAAATATTGCCGTAACCTTTTTCCTCCAATAGCTCAATAGCTGCTTTAAGAATTGCTCGATGAGAATGCTGATTGCGCCTACGCATCACAGGTGTAACAGCCGTCGATGGTGTATGAGTATTTTTGCTTTTTAGTAGTTGTGACATGGGCATAGACTCCAGTTGTGCAATCTTTTTTTTCTTAGACGCTACGATTTGTCTCGTTAGCTCTTGACAAGACGATACGGTTCGTTAATATAAAGATAACAGAGTTGTTGAAATTAGCTATACAAAAGTATAGGAGTCCAAATTATGAAACGGTTGATTTTAGGTAGCTTGTCCCTATTGCTTGCTTCTACTGTTGGTACATCTGTAGTTCGAGCCGATAATTCAGCGTATAACCCCTCTGCTGTAGGTAAAACTCCCTCTTATATTTCTCGAACTACACCTTTCGATCTCGTGAACATGGCTTATCAGGGTCAGTTTCAAAACCAAGGTATTCCTGGATACCAAGACCTGATTCTGGCTTATTCAGCAAAACAAATCCGTGCTGAAGATATTGTTCGCGGTGCCATCAATTCCAAGAAACTGCCACCAGAAGCTCTTTCTGACAAAGAATATCTCAATGCTGTTACAACTCAGCTTAGTAATTACCGAAATATTCAAAATTACTAGTTTTTCTAGCATCAGAGTGTATTTGTACGGTGAGACTGAGTTTGATTGCAATTAAATCTCAATTCATATTTACCTTGGCGAATATAGAATTCGCGGCTATACAGGCAAAACCCTCCTGCGTGGGTTTAAAACTGCGGCAATGCGTAGTGTCTCCGTAAGGCGATAGCCGGAGGGACGAGCGTTTGTATAGTAGCGAACTTTATTCGCCCAGAACTTTGAAAGCATCCTCTTAGTAGCCAGCATTTTTATCCACAATGTTACGTAAAAGCTTGTTGTGACTATATCGGTTCAAATTATCCAGAAAAAGAGCTAAAGAGCGTTCTTTGACTCTCGGAGAATGACCGGAACAATGAGGTGTTACAAAGACATTATCTAGGAACCACAACGGACTTTCTGGTGGGAGTGGTTCTGTAAATACTGTGTCTAAAGCGGCACCTGCAATCCAATTTTCCTTTAACGCTTGTAACAGGGCAGGTTCGTCTACAATTGCACCACGAGCAATATTGATAATATAGGCGTTAGGTTGCATAAGGCGTAGCACTTCTGCATCAATCATCCCCTTGGTTTCACTAGTTAAAGGTGTGGCAATGACAACATAATCTACTTCCGAAAGGAGCGATCGCCACTCATTGACACCTACAATTTTGTCAAAATTAGGTAAGGGTTCGGGGTGACGACGGCTGCCATAAATTCGCATCCCAAAAGCTTTGGCACGGGCAGCA
Organism: Scytonema hankhaensis NUACC26; assembly: GCF_045865695.1. NCBI lineage: Bacteria > Bacillati > Cyanobacteriota > Cyanophyceae > Nostocales > Scytonemataceae > Scytonema > Scytonema hankhaensis. The sequence continues at coordinate 95,577 of NZ_BAACAP010000254.1, read as the reverse complement.
ATTTCTTGCCCAATACCACCTGCACCAATAATTAACACTGATGCATCCCACAAATCCTGGGTTTGAAAACCTCTTTGCCAGCGTTGTTCTGCATGCATTGCATACAAGTGGCGTAATTGCTTAGCATGAGCTAACATAAAAGCGATCGTGAATTCAGCGATAGGAATAGCGTGTACCCCCGCACCATTGGTAAGGATAAGATCGCGCTCTAAATACGTGGGTGTCAGTATATGATTGACACCCGCATTCGGTGCATGATGCCAATGCAATTGAGGTGCTGCTGCTAAGACTTTATGTACAGTATTGGGTTTGAGAAAAAACCACGAAAAGTAAACCTCTGCATCGATAGCATCGTTGTCTAAATTGCCCTCATTATCCACGCGAACAACATTTACTTCAGATGGTAAATGAGGCATCAGTTCGTCAGCAACCTCTACAGGTAAGATAAGTTTCATAAATTTGACCTACCTTCAGTTTTAGTATTGTGAGGCAACCCAATCATTTATTTTAAAGTCTGACCGGGTTAATTTTTGGGAAACTAAAAACTGTTTGGTTCCTTCTAGAAGTGCCAGCCCTTGTTTTGGGAATGGTTCTTCCGGAAATTGCTTGATAGGAAAAGAAGCTTTGACTATATCGACTGGGTATCCTGATACTTGGGAATGGAATTGGTAGTATGCTTGTGGATTTGCTTTAATACTTTTGACTGAGGCAAGTTTTACTTGATTCCACGTTTGAGGTAGTTTAGGATACTGAGCTAAAAAAGCTTCTGTTACCACAGTCACACTTGTTCCCCGTAAATCTGGATGCTTGCTTGCTTCATCAATCACAGGAAAACCTTTTGAACTTAGCAATGGACCTGTTCCCGTTGAGGCGGCGATCGCTGCAATATCACCTCTTGAGAGTGCAGCTTGGGCTTCATTAGGCAATAAATGAACCACTGTAACTTGATTTTGAAGACCTGTCTTTTGTAACAGCCCTATCAAATAGCGATGCATATACGACCCTTTTGATGTCGCCACCTTTTGTCCTTTGAGTTCTGCTACAGAACGGGCACCATTTTTCTTAGCCAGCAACCAAGCATTCATCCCTACCTGTTCCTGACTGATTAAACGGGTAGGCATACCGTTGGCTTTGGCAACGAGTGCAGGTGTATCGCCGTAGATACCGACATCCAATTGTCCCGCTACCAAGGCTTCATTCAAGTTAGGACCGTTAGGAAAACTGAATGTCTTTACTTCTGTAATTCCCAGTTTCCGCAATTCAGGTAAAAGTTTACCTTGTTGAATTGCCCAACCTGTTGGACCTGTTGGAATTTTAGCGTTGTTAATACTGATAATACCTAAACGCAAAGTAGTTGTCTTAGCTGCTCCTTGTTTGTTGTAAGTTGTTGATACAATTTGACTAGAACTACGACCTGCACTAGTTAGTAAAACAAGAGAGACAGTTAGAGTTAGTAGTGTAGAGAGTTGATTTCGCTGCTTCTTCATGACTTCATAGCTTTAAGCAATTGATAAGTGGAATCTTGTTTTGCCGTGTTTGTGTTTCCGCGTCCCCAACCAATGTTTCGACGGTAACTACCCAAAAGTTCAGTTTCTTTAAGAGATTGTTCGTCTATTGCTGTCAAAGGCTCAACCTGCGGTGCAACGTACAGGGCATCTACTGGACAATACAATTCACACATAAAACAGGTTTGACAGTCACTTTGTCTAGCAATTGTAGGTGGTGCATCGGCTACTTTGTCAAAGACATTTGTCGGGCAGACGTTGACACAAATATTGCACTTAATACATCTAGATTCGCTTACTAATTCAATCATCTTAATCTTGGATTTTAAATTTTAGATTCCCGACAACTTCTGCGGATACTGTTGCCAAATTATGGATCTGACCCCTAACCTCGTTCCCAGGCGGAGCCTGGGAACGAGAGATGGTTAAGGAATCTTGTAGTTCATCAAATTATGCTGCTTTTACCCAAACACGATCCAAACCCCCAGTAATTAAATAGTGCTGCTGGTTTTCATCTAGTTCTGGATAATCTGTATATTTGTGCATCCCACGTGTTTCTTTACGTTCCAAAGCACTACTATACATCCATCTTGCGGTGGCTACCATTGCAGCAGATTCCCTAACTCGGAGAATGTTGTCATCATCTGCAACACTTGTGCGAATTTCTTGCCAAAGATGATTTAACTTCTGTAATGATTCGGTTAATCCCGTTGTGTTGCGGAAATAATTGCGCTCGTAGGGGAAAACTTCTGCTTGAGTCGCTTGAATGATTTCTTCGGTGTTAAGTCGGCGTTGACTACCGTTAGAGAATCCCGCTTGACCCACAGCCTCAACTTGTCGTTGATTTGCTTTTTCACCTAAATCGCGAGCAGATTCAGCAGCAGATTTTCCTGCCCAGTATCCTGAAGAAATTGCCCAAGCAGCATTATGACTACCGCCACCTGTAAAGCCGCCACAAATAAGTTCTCGTGTTGCTGCATCTCCTGCAGCATAGAGTCCAGGGACAGAAGTTGCACAAGTATTATCGACAATCCTGATACCACCTGTACCGCGTACAGTTCCTTCCAAGCGCAATGTGACAGGGAAGCGTTGTGTAAAAGGATCGATACCAGCACGGTCAAAAGGTAAAAAGAAGTTGGGTTGCGCCAGACGCATATGCGCTCGCATTTCTTCAGAAGCTTTATCTATAATGGCGTAAACAGGTTGAGTTAATAAAGTTTTGGCAATAACAGAACGCCCTCTTTGCGATCCCGCACCTGGTATGGGGGTTCCATCTTCGTAAGTAAATGTTGCCCAGTTATAAAACAAGGTTTTGGTAACGGAAGAAAAGGCAGGTGCAATGCCATAAGCATTAGAAAATTCCATGCCTGACATTTGAGCACCTGCTTCACCTGCCATCAGGTATCCATCCCCTGTCAATACATTGCACCCTAAAGCTTTACTTAAAAAAGCACAGCCTCCAGTTGCAATGACAACCGCGTGCGATCGCACAATCCATTTTTTCCCGGTCTGACGGTTGATTCCTGTTGCACCCGCGACATTACCCTCTCTGTCTACCAAGAGTTGTAACGCTGGACTGCGATCTAAAATTTCCACCCCTACCCGTCTGATTTGTTTTCGCATCAGGCGCATATATTCTGGTCCTTGAAGACTGCGCCTGTAAGATCTACCCTCATCATCAACAGGAAATGGATAGCCCCAATCTGCTAAGAGGTTAACGTTTGCATAAGTTTGGTCTAGGACTCGCTGCATCCAGTTACGGTCAGACAAAAATCCCCCTAAAGCTTCTCGACTCGCCATTGCAGCTTCGCGACTTTCAGGCTCTGGAGGCACATACCATACACCGTTACCTGATGCAGCAGCACAACCACTAGTACCACAGTAGCCTTTATCGACTAAAACAACCCTTGTACCAACAGATGCAGCACTCCAAGCTGCCCAAGTACCAGCTGGTCCACCTCCTATAATTAACACATCCGCTTGTAAATCAGGTTCAAGTTCGGTAGTAAATACTTCCCCTGACAATAGTGAATTCTTGCTCATGCAAAGCCTCTTCAATAGTTTAAAACCTATGTACAAGTGAAGCCCAGTCAAATTCCCGACAACTTTTACGGATGCTATTGGCGAATGATGGAGTTGACCCCTCACCTCGAACGAGGGAGAGCGAGCAGAATAAGTAACATCCTTAGATTCGCGACTCTGTATCCTCTAAGAAGTCAGAAATCTTGCAGCCAAAATTCTTTTCCCACAAATAATCTACGGTTATTTGGTAGATTTATAGTAATTTCATAAGATACATAAAAAGCTAGCATGGTTTAATAAAAAAATCAAGAACAGCTTTCTTGAGTAGAAATCATTAAAATTCCGAGGCATGAAGCCCCGTTACTAAACAATTCAACTACAAAGATGTTACATATAAGGCCTCTAAAGGAGTTTTCCATTTTGCAATTTGCATACTACTTGTCAGTATATGAAGTCTATATCACTCGATCTATAAAATCATAAATTATTCTATCATACTATAAACTAATCGTTTTACCGGAGTTAATAATTATTTTTTTTACGTTAAACACCTATCGAATAGAAAATATAGTAGGATTACAGTTTGATTATTACTACGTGTATTGAGACACAAGCCATTGCTAGATAGAAACTTGTATTTTGGTCTTTGTTCAAAAATAAAATAGTAATCCTATAGCTTTAATTAACAAAAGTTATATAAAAATGTAATCAAAAATACTTTCCTATTGGCAATTTTTGTGAAATTCTTCTATTTAGTTAGTTAAAATACTGTAAAACGATTAACTTATAGTATTTTAATTTTGAACGAGTTGTTTTTGGCAAAAGAGCAGTGTTGTAAGCATTGCCAACCATAGTGGTGGTATGACTGGTGTGACTATAACAAAATGAAAAAAACTTTGTGGCATATATTACTCACTCTACCAAAAATATTGGTACTACTTTTAGTAGTAGCTAATACAAAAGCCTTTGGAGGAGAACCTATTTCAGAATCTCATCCCGATCTTCGTGTTGCAGAATTACTAGAACCAGTTGAGACAAAGAACCAGGAGTTAAAACCAGAACAGAGCGATCGCTCCATCTCACAAAATTCACCTCAGATAACTCCTATTGAACCTAGAAAACCATCGTCAGAACCACCCGTTACATCTGTTTCTCAGCTTTCTGATGTGCAACCCACAGACTGGGCATTTCAAGCACTCCAATCCTTGGTTGAGCGGTATAGCTGTATTGTTGGATACCCTGATGGTCAGTATCGCGGCGATCGCGCTTTGACTCGCTATGAATTTGCAGCAGGTTTGAATGCATGCTTAGACCAAGTTAACCAACTTATCGCTTCATCCACAGCAAATCTAGTCACTCAAGAAGATTTAACAACTCTACAACGACTCAGTGAGGAATTTCGTCCAGAACTTGCTGAATTAGCAGGAAGAATAGACAACTTAGAAGCCAGGACAGCACAAGTCGAAGCAAATCGGTTTTCAACAACAACAAAACTAGTAGGTAATGTAATTTTCTTAGCAGCTGATGTTTTTGGAGATCGCGTCAACAATACCCCAGCCGATGATACAGACGATGATGCGAATGCCTTTTTTGCGTACCGCGCTCAGCTATCGTTTCAAACCAGTTTTAGTGGTGAAGACCAACTCAATGCCATATTACGAGCAGATAGTATCCCTAACTTGGGAGCCTCTACGGGAACAAACATGACTCGTTTTGCCATAGATAGATCTGGTCTTTTCCCGGAGAACGATCTGTATTTGGAAAACTTGTACTATCGTTTTCCAATTGGTAGTAAAGTGAATGTTTGGGTAGGAACTCGGACAATTAATTTCCCAGTTTTTGTTCCAACGTTCAACCAGTTAAATGGAAACCCTTCACAGGGTGGTTTCTCTCGATTTGGACAATTTAATCCAACAGTATATAGACCTGGGTTTGATGGTGCAGGCGCTGCTGTAGCTTATAGGTTCAATAATCAACTGCAACTACACCTAGGTTGGATTGCAGATGGCTTGGTTGCCAATCAACCTAATAATGGGATTTTCAATAATAGTTCCCAAGCAGCGATCGCTCAACTGAGCATCACTCCTAGTAAACAGCTGGATTTAGGGCTGACTTACACCCGCAAATACTATCCTACAAATTCTGGTAATAATCTCACTGGCGGAACAGGTAGTGCTTTTGCACGCAATCCTTTTGGGCAAAATGCCACCATATCCGATAATTTTGGACTGGAATTTAGCTGGAAAGTCAATCCACGCTTTACTTTTGGTGGATGGTTTGGTTACACTCAAGCACATCAAGTAGACAGGGGCGATAATGATGCAACTATCATTAATGGTGCGCTAACATTTGCGTTTCCAGATTTATTTTCCAAAGGAAATCTAGGTGGTATTACTATTGGTATTCCACCAAAAGTGACTAGCAATGACTTCATAAGTGCTGGACAACAAAGAGAAGATCCTGACACATCTTTACACCTTGAAACTTTCTATACTTTTCGGATAAATAATAACGTCAGAGTGACTCCAATTGTTTATCTGATTACCAAACCAGAACATAATGACAACAATGACCCGATCTTGGTAGGTGTTCTTCGGACAAGTTTTGCTTTCTAAATAAAATGAGCGAGGAGTGGAGTTCTATCATGAATTGGATTTGGCAGCAGTTAGAAACATGGTTATCATCACTAAAATTTCAATTTTTTAACAGGAAGCATCACGTAAAACTATTTACGGGAGCATTTGGAGTGGGTGTGTGTCTCAGCTTGTTATTAGCAACTCATATACCCAATTCTAATCTAGCCATTGCTAGTTCTGTTAGTAATAAAGCTAACGATAAAGCTTCCGTAGTCAGATTTGGTTATCAAAAATCAGCAATTTTGTTAAAAGCAAAAGGTGTTTTAGAGAAGCGACTAAAGCCAGAGGGAGTGAGTGTTGAATGGATAGAATTTCCAGCAGGTCCCCAATTATTAGAAGCAATGAATGTCGGAAGTGTTGACTTTGGTCATACAGGAGAATCTCCACCAATTTTTGCTCAAGCTGCAGGAGCAAGTTTGACTTATATAGCTGGTATTGCAGCCAGTCCAGTAGGTTCAGCCCTTCTAGTACCTAAAGACTCTCCTATCAAATCAATCTCTGAACTAAAAGGCAAAAAAATTGCTTTTCAAAAAGGTTCTAGCGCTCATTATCTACTTTTGAAAATTCTGGACAAAGCAGGATTGAAATACAGGGATATTCAACCTGTGTATTTGCCACCAGCAGACGCACGTGCTGCTTTTGTTCGAGGAAGTATCAATGCGTGGGTGATTTGGGACCCCTTCTATGCAGCAGCAGAAAAAGATACCAATGCTCGAATTTTAATTGATGGAAAGAACATTACCAATCAGGGTGGGTATTATCTAGCAAGTCGCAAATTCGCTGATAATAATGTATCAACGATTAAGGCAATACTGGAAGAAATTAAAAAGTTAGATGACTGGTCTAATAAGAATAAAGATGAGGTAGCAGCCACTCTTGCACCCGTCTTAAAAATAGATTTAGATGTCATGAAAAAAGCAACTCAGAGGAAAACATTTGGGGTTGTACCGATAGATGGAAAGTTGATTGCAGCACAACAAAAAGTCGCTGATACCTTTTACCAGTTGAAACTCATACCTAAACAAATCAACGTGCGAAGTGCCATGCTTACACCAGCACAATATGCTGCTTTATCACCTAAAAAATAATGAATAGTGAGTTTGATGGCTGTAAGATTTTTGGCTTCTTAATCGTATTTACCCCCCTTAATCCCCCCTTATAAAGGGGGGAAACTGGAACTACGTTCCCTCCCCTTTCCAAGGGGAGGGTTAGGGTGGGGTAAAATACATACACTGTAGCTTAAAAAAGGGGGCTATGCATAAGTTCTATCTTCAAATAAACTACGGTTCTAAGTGGGAAATTAATTTAAAGTAATCTTTTTTTACAAAAAATCCTTGCTTTTTTCCTAGAACTATGTGAATATACTAAAAACAAATTACGGTAACTCTACTGTTTAACCGTAAATTTAATTTTCAAGGACAACTTAACTATTACTCCATTACTGGAGTGTGGAAAGGCTGTTGAATGCCCGACTGCTTGAAAAAGATAGGAATCTAACCAACCTAACTCAAATAGGAAATCATTGATATCTATAATTTTACTCAAATAAATTGATGTGATGATTGACCACTATTTATTCTGGAGGTTTTGATATGTTCGATGAACGCCGTGGAATGCATTTAAGACTTGAAGGATTGAGAAAGTCCTTTGGACTAAAAACCGTTTTGCAGGGTATTAATTTAGATATATTACCAGGTGAATTCGTTGCGATCGTTGGTCGCAGTGGCTGCGGTAAAAGTACAATGCTACGCCTGATTGCTGGACTAGATTTACCAAGTGCAGGAGGTATTTTTTTAAACGGTCAACAATCCCATCGGATTAGTCCAGATATACGCATGATGTTCCAGGATGCGCGTCTGTTACCTTGGCAACGGGTGCTGGCAAATGTGGAATTAGGCTTGTTAGGTTCTAATTCTAAAGTGTATGCACAGCAAACAGCTTTGCAAGTTTTGCAGGCTGTAGGACTCCACGACCGCGCTCACGAATGGCCCGCAATTCTCTCAGGCGGACAACGGCAACGGGTAGCTTTAGCGAGAGCATTAGCAAGTAAGCCTTCACTGATGCTGCTAGATGAACCATTGGGGGCTTTAGATGCTCTGACACGGATAGAAATGCAGCAATTATTGGAAAGATTATGGATCGAGCAAAAATTTACATCATTATTAATTACTCATGATGTTGAGGAAGCAGTCGTCTTGGCAGACCGAGTGATACTAATTGAAAACGGTCGAATTGAAATGGATGTTGACATTTCTTTACCACGTCCCAGAGTTAGGGGAAATGCTGTGTTTACCCAAATAGTAGACAAAATTTTACGCCGCGTGATGGGTAAACAAGAGCAAGAACAGGAGATTGTTACCGAGCAACGGTTGATTGTGGGATAGGAACCCAGTCTCTACAACAAAACTTGGTTTGAACGTAAGTTTTCAAAAAGAAATTAAGTCATGACTAAAGATAGCAATTGCCTGTGTCGTGTTTCTTTCTCCTCTACCATAAATTGCCGTCCTTAGTCTTTCCTATTGGAATAATCAAACTATGGTGCAACTTTTAGTTAAAGAATCAAAAAACTGGATAGCAATTGCGTCTTCCATATCCAGTAAACTTGCTGCTAATGCTGTAGAACGCGACATCAAGGGCGGACTACCAGAAGAAGAAATTCAGCACTTGCGCTCTGAGGGTTTGCTACCTTTGGTAGTACCTAAAGAATATGGTGGCATTGGAGCAACCTGGGTAGAAGGATTAAAAATTGTCCAAGAACTCTCTCAGATTGATGGTTCTATAGGACAACTGTATGGTAACCATCTCAACCTGACCGCTTTAGGTCATGTCTCTGGGACAAGGGAACAAAAAGACAGATATTACCGGGAAACTGCTCAAAAGAATCTTTTCTGGGCAAACGCCATTAACACGCGAGATTCTAGACTAAAAATTGCCCCAGATGGCGAACATTTCCGCGTTAATGGAGTCAAAAGTTTTGGCACAGGTGTTGCTATTGCCGATGTGCGGGTATTTTCTGCAGTGCAAGATGGTGTAGAAGCTCCTTTTTTGTTCGTCATTCCTAAAGAGAGAGAAGGTGTGGTTTCCCATCAAGATTGGGACAATTTTGGACAGCGACGCACGGACAGCAGTACCTTTACCTTCCACAATGTCTTAGTAAAGCAAGATGAAATTTTGGGATATCCTAATCCTCCTGATAGTGCTTTTGCTGCATTTTTGGGAATCATCGCTCAATTAACGAAAACCTATGTGTATTTGGGAATTGCTTCTGGGGCGCTAGCGGCTGCTAAGGAATATACGATCGCCCAAACAAAACCTTGGATTACCTCTGGGGTAGAACGCGCCACAGCCGATCCTTATATTTTGCATCAGTACGGGGAATTGTGGACGCAACTGCAAGCTGCTATTGCCATTGCCGATCGCACCGCAGATCGAGTCCAACAAGCTTGGGAAAAAGATGTTAACTTAACTTCGCAAGAAAGGGGAGAAATTGCGATCGCAGTTTTTGCAGCTAAAGCCTTTGTCACAAGAGTTGGACTAGATATTACGACTTCTATTTTTGAAGTGATGGGAACTCGTTCTACAGCTACTAAACACGGCTTTGACCGTTATTGGCGAGATTTCCGTACCTTTACATTGCACGATCCTGTGGATTACAAATTGCGTGATATTGGTAACTGGGTACTCAATCAAGAGTTACCTCTAGTAACGCAATACTCTTAGATTGACAGATTTGAGCAACGCCATACCTCCCAGAGTTTATAAGATGGGCAACAACCCATCTTATTTCTTAAATTTTAACAACTGAATTGTAAACAACCAAATGAAGCCGAAAAACCAGATCGTCACTCGTCGTCACTTATTGTTGACAGTAAGTTATAGCCTCGTACTCTCTACTTTCTTGTTTGGTAGCGAGCAACCAGTAAAGAGTACTCAAAAGCAAGAACAAGCATCTACATTCAATACAAGTCCTACAAAAATTGCTGCTAGAGATGCAAAAGTCATAAAAGTAGTACGCTCTAAACAACTGACTGCACTGGCAATCTTAGAAAAACAAGGCACTCTTAAAAAAAGATTAGAATCTCTTGGATATAAGCTAGAGTGGCCAGAATTTGCAGCAGGTCCCCAGCAATTAGAAGCTTTGAATGCAGGTGGACTTGATATTGCATCTACAGCCGAATCACCACCAGTTTTTGCACAAGCGGCTGGAACACCGTTAGTTTATCTAGCTACAACTTCGGCTAATGCTAGATCTGTTTCTCTTGTGGTTCCCGTTAATTCTCCTATTAAGAGTGTTAAAGATTTAAAGGGGAAAAAAGTAGCTTTTCAAAAAGCATCTATCGGTCACTACTTATTACTAAAAGCGCTCGAAAAAAATGGTTTTAAATTAAGCGATGTTGAATCAGTTTACCTACCTCCACCTGATGCTAACATAGCTTTTAATCAAGGAAAAGTAGATGCTTGGTTTATTTGGGAACCGTTTGTAACAAGAAATGTACAGCAAAAAGTTGGTCGCGTGTTGATCGATGGTAGCAATCTCAGAGATACTGGGAACTTTTACTCTACAACAAAACAGTTTTACAAAAATAATCCTCAAGTTATTAAGGTTTTTCTAGAAGAACTGCAAAAAGCAGAGAATTGGGGTAAAAAATATCCAAAAGAGACGGCAAAACTGCTGACGACCGCCACACAATTAGATGTGCCTACATTGGAAAAAATGCACGGTAAGTATGATTGGGATCTCAGACCAATTACAGAGAAAGTTATTAAGAAGCAACAAGAAGTAGCAGACAAATGGTATAGTTTGGGGTTAATACCTAGAAAAGTAAATGTGCGAGATGGATTTTTAACACCTAAACAATACGCCGAAATTACTCCTCAAGAAGTTCTGGCAAAAAAATAATTGGATTAATTTTAGATTTGAAATTTTGGATTTGGGATTGGAAATGAATCATACATGACTTGAGAACGAGATGATGGTGAGTTTTACAAGTTTACAATTATTTAGGCTCGAGCGATCGCTACCATTTTTCACAACTTATTTACTGATGGTAGCATTCGCTTTAATAGGTTACGGAGCAAAAGCTGACAGCACTCAAAGCATACAGAATGCTGAAAAAGTTGCGAATAACATTAAACAGAATTCCAAACAGACTGAAATTCGTGTTGGCTATCAAAAAGGAACAGCCTACTTAAATATATTGAAAGCGAGGGGAAGCCTAGAAAAACAACTGAATCCGAAAGGAGTTGGTGTAAGATGGATTGAATTTACTCAAGGACCTCCTATGATGGAGGCAATGAATGCTGGTGCAGTCGATATTGGAGTTGTGGGCGCACCACCACCTATTTTTGCCCAAGCAGCAGGTGTGCCAATTACCTATGTCGCTAGTAGTTTTCCTAGTGGGAAAAGTCAGGTTATTTTAGTTAAGAAAAATTCTGCAATTCGGACAGTTGCCGATTTAAAAGGCAAAAAAGTAGCTGTTGGAAAAGGAACAGCAGGGCATTACTTAATAGTTAAAGTTTTGGAGGCTGCAAAACTGACGCTTAAAGATATTCAACCAGTTTACCTACTACCTCCAGAAGCTCGGAGTGCCTTTGAAGGAGGAAATGTGGATGCTTGGGTGACTTCCGATCCCCGTTATGCCGAAGCAGAAAGGACAGGAACGGTACGTCTTCTTGCTACTGGAGAAAAAGTAGCAGAACAGCGATCGTATTTTATTGCTACTCGCTCTTTTGTTAACAAATATCCAAATTTTGTCAAAACAATTGTTGACGAGCAAAAAAAAGATGAGCAGTGGGCGAAAAGCAACAAAAAGGAAACGGCAAGAATATTAGAAACAGCAACGGGCGTGAAAGCTGAAAACTGGGAGTGGACATTTCAAAGACGACCCAATTTTGGGGTGATATACATGAATGACCAGATTGTAAAAGAACAACAGCAAATGGCAGATTTGTTTTTCAATTTGAAATTAATTCCAAAAGCCGTTCAAGTGAAAGAAGTTGTGTGGAAACCTTAGTGAAGATAATTTGTAATTCGTAAAATGAAAACACTACCTGCTTACGACCCAACATTATTTGAAGGTGCTGCTTGGTACTATTCTCGCTACAGACCAAAGTACCCACCTGTTTTATTCGATCTACTTGTCGAAAAATTTCACCTTGATGGTACGGGACGACTTCTTGACCTTGGTTGTGGCGCTGGATTGATTGCTATTCCTTTTCGTCACAACTTTCAAGAAGTTATTGGCATAGATCCTGACTCAGAGATGCTTAAAGAAGCCCAACTACAAGCGGAAGCAGAAGGAGCAACAAATATCAGTTGGGTTCAACAACGAGCAGAATTCCTCTCTCCCTCAGTGGGTGAGTTCCGTTTAGTCACAATAGGTAGAGCTTTTCATTGGATGGAACGAGAACTCGTACTTGGAAAGATTTATGAGTTACTTTCTGATGATGGTGGTATAGCTATTATCAAAACTCATGAAGATCCTTGGAACAGTAACCATCCATGGAAAACAACAGCAATTTCAGTTGTTAAGCGCTGGTTAGGAGAACAGCGTCGAACTGGTCAAGGTGGAAAAGGTGTTTGGAAACCTATTGAGGTCTCTCATGAAGAAATTCTGGAAAAATCTCCCTTTCCTCGTCAAGCCAAGTATGAAATTAAATACGAAAAATCTTGGACAGTTGATAGTTACCTTGGTTATCTCTACTCTACAGCTTTTTGTTTACCATCTTTTGTAGGCAACAATCGGGAAAATTTTGAAACCGATCTAAGAAGTTCTTTATTGGCTGTCGAGCCATCAGGCAAGTTTACTGAAGAACTACCAATTACTGTCATTGCAGCTTGGAAGAAAGCATAAAAAGAATTCAGAATAACAGCTAATTACTGTAAATTTTTAAAATTAATTATGAATAGTAAACATCTACAGCAACGTCGTCTCTTTTTAAAGAGATTTATGCAGTATTCACTGCTAGGAATATCTGGTTTCTCAGTTCCAATTATTGAAGAATTTGTAGAGAAAGCTCAAGCACAAACAAAACCCTCTGGAATTAATACTAATGTCGTCCGAATGGGTTATCAAACGAGTGGAGATATTGTTAGAATTAAAGGAGTTTTAGAACCACGTCTTAAAGCATTGGGCGTTTCTGTAGAGTGGGCACCTTTTCCTGCAGGTCCTCAACTATTAGAAGCCATGAATGCCGGTCGGGTTGATATTGGAAGTGTGGGAGAAACGCCTCCAATATTTGCTCAAGCCGCAGGAGCACAGCTTGTATACATTGCTGGGCGTAAACCCAGTAAGGGTGAAGGTAGTGCTCTTATAGTTAGGCAAGATTCCCCCTTTCGACGAGTTGCCGATCTTAAAGGTCAAAAAGTTATCTTTCAAAAGGGATCTGCTTCACACTATCTACTTTTAAGAGCTTTGCAAGAAGCAGGGTTAAAATTCAGTGATATTCAAGCTGTCAGTTTGACTCCAGCAGAAGCCCGTGACGCATTTCTACAAAAGAAGATTGATGCTTGGGTAACTTGGGACCCCTTCTATGCTTTTGTGCAAAAAAATGCTGGTGCTCGTACTATAAGAAATGCAGCACGAATTGCTACGCAGGGAGGATTTTATTTATCAAGACGTGAATTTGCCATAAAAAATCCTGGAGTGGTAAAAGTCGTTTTAGAAGAAATAGACAAGTTAGGACGATGGGCTGAAGCTAATCCAACTGAGATTGTAAAAATTCTGGCTCCTGAGTTGAAACTTGAGCCATCTCTATTAGAAGTGGTAGTGCGTCGGCGTACTTATAGTTTGAGGAAGCTGACGCCAAGTATTATTAACGAACAACAGCGCATTGCTGATGCATTTTCTCAGGAAAAAGTCATACCTCAAAAAATTGATATCAAGCAAGCGCTACTTACTCCTCAACAGTATGCAGCGATTACTCCTGCAAGATTAGTTAGTCAAAGATAAGTAGATAGGCATAAATAAATTGAAGCAACCTTCGCGGTGGACGTTGTGAATTAATTCTGTCCAGTTACTTATAAGTAGCAGCAAAACAAACTCAACTGTATTGGAAGTTTACAAGGTCATATGAAAAACAAATTTAATCATATTGTCAGCGATCGCGAGCCTAAAAAATACTTTATTTCTGTGTCCGAGTATTTACAATCAAAAAGTAAGATGAAAAAACATAAGTTACTGTTTAAATTTTTACGAAATCGTCACATTCAGTCATTGATTCCTTGGGCTTTCCCAGTATCAATCCTTGTTTTCTGGCAAATCTTCTCTGCTATTGGTTTAATTCCAGCCAGAATTTTACCGGCTCCTTTAGGCGTCATAGGTGCTGCCATTCACTTAGCTGAAACTGGAGAGTTATTTCGTAATATTGGCATCAGTGCGGCAAGGGCAATTAGTGGTTTTTTAGTTGGAGGAAGTATCGGATTTTCCCTAGGATTATTGAATGGTATTTCTCCAGTGGCTGAAAAATTGTTGGATACTTCTATCCAAATGCTTCGTAATATACCTAACTTAGCTTTAATTCCACTGGTTATTTTGTGGTTCGGTATTGGGGATGAAGCTAGATTATTTCTTGTATCATTAGGAGTTATGTTCCCTATTTACCTCAATACTTTTCACGGAATTCGTAGCGTCGATCCCGGATTGATTGAAATGGGACAAATTTATGGTCTAAATGCTTGGGGTTTGTTTTGGCGAATTATTTTACCTGGAGCGATGTCCTCAATTTTGGTTGGTGTGCGTTTTTCTCTTGGTATTATGTGGCTAACACTGATTGTAGCAGAGACAATTGCTGCTGATTCGGGAATCGGTTACATGGCGATGAATGCTAGAGAATTTATGCAAACTGATATAGTTGTCTTGAGCATATTGATATACGCATTATTTGGTAAGCTAGCAGATATTATTGCTAGGTCATTGGAGAATTACTGGCTGCAGTGGAATCCTAGTTATTTGAAAGCATCATAAAAAAGTTCTGTATCTACTCTAAATAGGAATTATGCAGCTACTTTGGTTTATTCCCACACATGGAGAAGGACGTTATCTAGGCACTGCTATAGGTGGACGAGCAGTGAACTTTGATTACTGGAGACAAATTGCCCAAGCAGTAGATCACTTAGGTTTTACAGGAGCATTGCTACCGACAGGTCGCTCTTGTGAAGATGCGTGGATTTTGGCATCAACGCTAGTTACGCATACAAAAAGAATGCGTTTTTTGGTGGCGATTCGTCCAGGGTTAATGTCTCCGGGTGTAGCAGCAAGGATGGCAGCAACTTTTGACCGCATTTCTCAAGGGCGTTTGCTGATTAATGTTGTTACAGGAGGCGATCCGGTAGAATTGGCGGGAGATGGTTTGCATCTGAGTCATGACGATCGCTACAGATTAACTGATGAGTTTTTGACTGTATGGCGACAAATTATTGCTGGTGAAACTGCTAACTTCCAAGGCGATTATCTCAATATCGAAGAAGGTAAATTGTTCTTTCCTCCTATACAGAAACCACATCCGCCTTTATGGTTTGGCGGTTCCTCGCCCATAGCCCAAAGTATTGCCGCTAAGCACGTGGACGTGTACTTAACATGGGGCGAAACACCAGAACAAGTCGCTCAAAAAATTGCTGAAGTGCGCTGCTTGGCAGAGCAAGAAGGGCGGACATTGCGGTTTGGGATTCGCCTGCACGTAATTGTTCGAGAAACTGAAACTAAAGCTTGGGATGCAGCAAATGATTTAATTCGGTATGTGGATAATGAAGCTATAGCCAAAGCTCAAAAAGCTTACGAGCGCATGGATTCCGTTGGACAACGCCGGATGAGTCAATTGCATAATAGTAGCCGAGAAGCCCTAGAAATTAGCCCAAATTTGTGGGCAGGGATCGGTTTGGTAAGAGGTGGTGCGGGAACTGCCTTGGTAGGAGACCCCAGTACCGTTGCTGCTAGGATGCTGGAATATGCCGACTTAGGTATCGATACCTTCATCTTTTCTGGCTATCCTCATTTAGAAGAAGCTTATCGAGTTGCAGAACTGCTATTCCCCTATTTGCCCTTGGAGAATCTGCCAACAGTTGAAGAGCAACACATATTAAGCCCATTTGGAGAGATAGTTGGTAATCAGGATTTTCCAAAGCAAAAACAGCAGTCTCAAGAAAAAACAACAGCTACTGTAGATTAACCTCTTGAAAGCTACGCTGTACATACAAGTCTGAAATAGTTGAAAAATAGTGGTTTGAGCTTATTTTTTACCCCACCCTAACCCTCCCCTTGCAAAGGGGAGGGAACTTAATGTTCTGTTTCTCCCCTTTCCAAGAGGGAACTTAATGTTCAGAACAGTTCGATGCCAAACCTGCTGAAATCAAATCACTGTTTCGTGGGCAGCTTGAACCAGCGCGTGCCCGTGAACTACAGGAGCAAATGCTGGCTGCGGGACTGCCGATTTGAGCAGCGCTGCCTTGGTTGCAATTAATGTGGTCTCAAAATTGTCTTGATTGCGGGCTGGAACGATTAATATTGCGGTCCGCTACACATAATCCGGCAAACTTATACTTTAATAAACGGCAAACTTTTCCTTTAAGTCACACACAATAATGCCGCGACAATAATTCCCGAACATGTGCTAATTCATGTCGCTCGGGGAATAGAGAAACGACGTCACCGCCTGCATTCAACATGGCCATACCAACGAGGAGACCCACCATCTTCGCCCCTATGCGGACGTTCTCCGCGAGGACCGCGAAGCGGTTGTGCTGGCGGATCGACTCGGCTATCGAGAAGCGTTCATCGGCGAGCATCTCGTCGACTCGGCCGAGACGATCTCATCGAGCCTCGCTTTCATCGCGCATCTGGCCGATGCGTGCCCGTCGATCACCTTCGGCACCGGCGTGCTACCGCTTGCCAACTACCACCCGGTGATGGCGGCGGCCCAGGTCGCGATGGTTGACCACCTGGTGCATGGTCGGCTCGTGCTGGGAGTGGGACCGGGCGTTCGCGGCGACGCGGAGGCCATCGGAGACCTGGGATCGGACCGCAACGATCCGGCCGGATGGACAAGGGCCGCACGCTGCCGGATCTCGCGGCTGGACCGGAATCTCGGCGACCTACGTGGGTGCATACGTCGTCCGCGCGCAGATCCAGAGCTACCTGGAAGGCCGACGCTCGGCGGGCCTCTCCGTCGATCCCTCTGGGTGGCGCGTGGCGCGCAGCGTCTTCGTGGCCGATGACGAGATTACGGCGCGTCGCTATGCGTATGGCGAGGACGGTGCCCACGGCTTCTACTTCCACGTCATGCGGACGAAGCTTGCGAAGGCCGGCGCGCTGGACGTGATGCGCGACTTTTCCAACCAGCCGGATTCCGAGCTCACAACCCGGCGGTGCATCGAGCGTCTCGTAATAGCGGGAACTCCGGAGAGCGTCGCAGACCAGATTCTCGAATTCCGCGAAGAGGTCGGCGCGTTCGGTACCCTGCTCTATACGGGCCATGACTGGACCGATCCAGCGCTCGCGCGGCGCTCCATGGATCTCATGGCGAACGAGGTCTTGCCCCGGATTGATCGAGCCGCGCAAGGGACGACACCGAATGGGTACACTGGCGGGTCGGTATAATCTGACTGATGCATGGCCAGGTCAATCAGGGGTGTAATCAGGATAAGTGTAATTTAGTGCCACCGACTCCTGAAGCCTTTACCTGGCAAAAGCTTTAGAAGTAGCCATTTTCTATGCAAACCCCATTTAAGGAACGTTTTTGGGACAGTCGATCAAAGCATCGGTTACGTCAAATTATCTTAGCTCGGCTAGTTGCAATTAATGTGGTCCCAAGCGCTGCTCTGGTTGCAATTAATGTGGTTTCAAAATTACCTTGATTGCGGGTCGGAGTAATTATGATTGCGCTCCGCTACACTTAATGTTCAGTTTCCCCCCTTTCCAAGGGGGGACTAAGGGGGGTAAATTTAAGTTCTCCAACTAATTTACACTAGCAGGAGCCTTTGCAAATCTAGCGTAACGCTGTAAGTAAAATTCTTTAGAATTCGCGATCGCTCTCACCGACTCCCGCTGACTCACTGCCTGACGCCAACGTTGCAAGCGAGTTAACTCATCTGGTATTTGAAAGCCACGATACTCTTCTAGGGCAGCCCAACGCTCAAACCAAGGATAATATGTGAGATCGACTAGACTGATGGAGTTACCAAACCAGTAATCTCCATCTCCAGACAATTTTGCTAAAGCTTCATTTTCAATAAATCGCAAATGATTGTGTAATTCAACAGCTGCTGCTTTTTGTTGTTCGGAGTCTGGAGAACGTAACAAGCTAGAGTAGGCACTAACAAATCGAGTGTTGGCAAAATCAATCCAAATTCTTGCTTGCGCTCTTGAGATAGGCTCTTTTGGTAATAGAGATGGTTCTGGGAATGCTTCTTCTAGGTATTCGTTAATAATTGCCGATTCCCAAACTCGGTGTTCGCCATGTGCGATCGCAGGAACTTTACCGTAGGGAGAAATCTCTGTAAATCCTGCGGGTTTGTTTTGCAAATCAATTTCAACTAGATCGAAGTCAACGCCCTTTTCTAGTAAAGCTAAACGCGAGCGGTGGGCAAAGGGACAAACAACCGCACTGTAGATTGTAATTTTTGTCATATTGTACCATGCGTAAATTTTAGATTTTGGATTGAGTAAGTCATGCTTAGACTTAATCTCAAGCAACTATTTGTCGCATTCTTCTTTCAATTTGGTGTTAAATGCTTGATTATGAGTGAGTTGTGACTTGATGGTAAATTTTTTTATCATTAACCGCTCAATTTACCGTAGTTAATAGCTTTTAAATAAAACCTTGCCATAAACTTTAGTAAAAAGCAAGGGTACAATTGATATCTGCCACAATACACAACTTAAAATAATATACATTTGTATTTTTTGAAAAATCGTGTAATAATAAAATACGGTTAATCGGTAAGTTAACCGTAGTTAATAGCTTTTACTAGAGAGGAGTTAGTCACCTACCAACCTCTTCTCCAATGGCTGTTGCATCTACACATTACCTTACACCATCAACTTGTGGATAGATCGCGTTACTGCTCGTACAGCTATGGCAAGAATTCTTTAACCATAGCTGTAGAGCATTTTATTAAGTCGCACTTTAGTTTACTCTTATTATACGTACTTACTGATGAGGAATGAATAGGCGCAAGAGTGCGAGCATCCCTACAAGTGCAAATTGCTCTCAGAATAGAATTCTGGAGCTATATAAACAAAGTCCGCGTAGGCAATGAGATTAAGCAAATAAGTTTAGGATAGTAAACTATCGCTCGCCTATGTCAAACTACACAGAAGAACAGAAAATTACTGAACTCTGGTACACTCGCTGTCCAGTCCCTACCATTTCAGGTATCGCCCTTGATTTAGGTTGGTTAGATAAAACCTTTGCAAAAGATGGTATTAGTTTTAAATCTTTAAGAGCAGAACAAGAGCGATCGGTTCGCGAATCCCATTTTGACCACACACTCAAAGGTTTATTCCGCGAAGGAGGTAATATTCCGGCAATTTGGGCGCGTGCTACTGGCAAGGATACTCGTGCGATCGCTTTAACATGGGTAGATGAGTACCAAGCAATTCTTACCTTACCAGATTCCGCCGACATTACTCAGCCTGTAGATTTACGCGGACGTAGACTGGCTATACCATTGCGAACTCAAAGTCAAATAGATTTTTCTAGAGCAATGGCACTGCGGGGCTTTTTGAGTGCATTGTCACTAGCAGGCTTGAATGAGAATGATGTCCAATTCGTCGATCTTCATGCTCGAGAAACAGACTTACAGGAACCTTTGTCTGGGGGTATACAACAAAGTCATTTTTACCAAAGAGAGTTAGCAGGTTTATTCCGAGGCGAAGTGGACGCAATCTACGTCAAAGGTGCGCCAGGGGCAGACTTGAGTGTAATACATAAATTAAGAGTTGTTTTTGACTTAGGTAAGTATCCCGATCCACTTGTACGGGTTAATAATGGTACTCCAAGAACCATCACCGTGAATGCGGATTTGGTAGAACAACGTCCTGACCTAATAGTAGAGTATTTAGCTTGCCTACTCCAAACCTCAAAATGGGCAGAAACTCACTCCGAAGATGTAGTTAGAACTGTATCCGTTGAGACAGGGGGAAGTGAAGAGGCTGTTCGGAAAGCTTACGGTTCGGAACTGCATTTACGTTTACGCCCGGATTTATCAAAGCAGTGGATTGCAGCCTTAAACTCTCAAAAGGATTTTCTTTTAAAATGGGGCTTTATTCCAGCAGACTTTGATATAGACGCTTGGATTGCTCCAAAATATTTGGCTGAAGCCCAAAAGCTGGTTTCAAAGCTTGAAGAATCTGCTTTGATTTAACTGTCAATAGACCGAAATAATTCATAATATAATATGGAAATTCTTTGGTATTTGACCGCACCAGATGGTCCGTTTCCCTGGAACAAGAAAGGCGCACGTAAGATTGATTACGCCTATATGCAGCAGTTAGCGCGGGCTATTGACCATTTAGGTTACTCTGGCGCACTGTTAGCAACTGGGGTGCATGATACTTGGGTACTGGGTTCTGCTTTGATTCCCTTCACAGAACGGATGCGTTTTTTGGTTGCGGTACACCCAGGATTGCTTTCACCGACTCTGTTCGCTAAGATGGCAGCGACTTTTGAACAGTTTTCTCGCGGTCGGTTGTTAATTAACATAGTTAATGGCACGTCTAATACGATGGCAGCCAATGGTTTACATCTGTCTCATGATGAGCGCTATGCTCACTGTGATGAATACCTTACTGTCTGGCGGCGACTCATGGTTGGGGAGACAGTGGACTTTGAAGGCAAGTACGTACACGTTAAGAAAGCAAAACTTGGAATACCCCCAGTACAATCACCGCATCCACCATTATGGTTTGGCGGTTCTTCCGATCCTGCTTTGGAAGTTGCTGCCAAGCATATCGATACATACTTAACTTGGGGAGAGGCTCCACCTCAAGTGGCAGAACGGATAGTGAAAATGCGATCGCTAGCAGCCAAGTATAATCGGACTCTACGGTTTGGGATTCGCCTCTACGTAATTGTGCGGGAAACAGAGCAAGAAGCCTGGGATGCGGCAGACTGGTTACTCAAGCGAATGGATGAGGAGTCTGTTGCTGCAATCCAAAAGATGTTAACGAGCGGCGACTCAGTAGGACAGCAAAGGATGTTAGAGTTTCATGGTGGCAAGATTCCTAAAAACGTTAGAGAACTAGAAATCTATCCTAATCTCTGGGCTGGATTAGGTTTGGTACGTCCTGGTCCTGGTACAGCAGTAGTAGGCGATCCCAAAACAGTAGCTTCTCGGCTTCAGGAATATGCCGATATTGGGATAGAGACATTCATTATCTCTGGAATTCCTTTGATAGAAGAAGCATATCGGGTAGCCGACTTATTGTTGCCATTATTGCCTGTGTCTCAACCTACAAATAATATCCATACGAATATCCCAGCTTCTCCTAGCGTTCATATTCCTACCTGGAGTGGTTTCAAAGATATTGTCGGAGCTACCGAAACCAAGCAAGTGCAAGCAGGATGAAGTGCCATCAACAGGAGCCATGAAAAATCTCTTTGAGGCGGAGTTGTTCAACTACCACATTAAGCGTCGTGCTTTACCTAGTGCATTATTTTTCCTGACCTCTACAATGGCGGTTGCTCATAACGCTGCTACTGCCAAATCAGTCTCAGTTTCTCAATTGCCCAAGCCAAGCACAGACAAGCTTAAGGCACGAATTGCCATTATCAGAGGTCCTGGTCCTTACTTCTTAGCTAAGGTCAAAAATACAATGAGCCAAGAGTTACAGGGCAAAGGATCTTCTGTGGAATGGTTAGGCCCTTTTCCAGCTTTTTCACCAGCTGCCGAAGCCTTAAATGCAGGTAGTATTGACTTCACAGGTGGTAGTACAACGGCTGCTATCTCAGCTATGGTAGCTGGTTCGCCATTTAAAATTTTTGGTTATCAAGTGAGTGGTAGAGATGGTTCGGGTGTTCTGGTACAAAAGAACTCTGACATTAAGAAGGTGAAAGACTTGGTTGGCAAAAAAGTTATTGTGAACCGAGGTGGTACTGGCGAGTATTTGTTAGCAAAGGCGTTGGAAAAGGAGAAAATCCCGTTAGAGCAAGTACAACGAGTTTATCTAGGTCCAGCTGATGCTGCACCTGTGTTTGCATCGGGTAAAGCAGATGCTTGGGCAGTTTGGGGTACTTTTTTTGCCACTGCTGTCGTGCAATATGAGGCAAGAGTTTTGGCTACTGCTGGAGATATTGGTTCTGAAAACGATGTCATCTATATCGTTCACAATGACTTTTTGAAGAAGTATCCCAAGGTGGTAAAAGCAGTTTACGATGTGGTGCGGCGTGAAAGCCAGTGGTCATTGACAAATGCGAAAGAAGCAATGCGGATCTATGGCAAGGAGTTTAAGTTAGCTCAAGCTGTGCAGCAGTATATGAGTGAGAGAATGGAAGGTTTACCAAAACCTGTTGGTGCGGCGGAAATAGAAAAGATGAATCGTGTGAGTGACTGGTTTTACAAAAAGGGGATTATTCCCAAAAAACCCGTCATACAAAACTTTGTAGTTGATATCACCAAGATTTAAAAGGAGCAACTATATGTCTAATTCTATTCGCATTGGAGTTCATTCCCATAATCTGTCCGTTTTTACCCTGAGTAGAAAGCCAGAGTTACTGGAAGACTTGCTTCAACCTACTGGTATTTCAGTAAAGTGGATAGCAGAGAAGGGTGGAAAGCAGACAGTGAAGCTACTCAAGGCAGGTGAAATTGACATTGGTGCAACGGGTACGACTCCACCAATTTTGGCACAGGCAGAGGGAGTGCCAGTTGTTTACTTGGCAACTTCTCAACCGCGTCCGGTACACGGTGCGATCGTTGTTCCGGAAGATTCTACTATTCATAAGGTCGCTGACTTAAAAGGTAAGACTATTGCTCTCAGTGAAGGTTCTTACCAGCAACATTTGCTTGCGATCGCTTTAGATAAGGCGGGACTGACTTATCAAGATGTTAAGACTGTTGATTACCGCACAATAGACATTGTACAAGCTTTTCTTAAGAATGAAGTAGATGTATGGGTAGCAGCAGATTTGACCCTGGCAGAAGTTCAGAAGAATCATAAATTTCGCGTATTACTCTACAGTTCAGATCTATTTAGTAATCGCTCTATCTACTTTACTCATCGCCCCTTTGCCGACAAGTATCCTGAAGCTTTGGCTGCTTTTATTCGAGCACTGGAAAGAGTGGATCGTTGGATTGCAACTCACTTCTCTGATGCAGCAGAATTGCTAGCGACTGAAATAGGCAACTTTGATGCCTCTAGTTGGGAACTATCTTTAAGAAAAAGACCTTGGGGACTTGTTCCGCCGTCCCAAGAGTTTATTGCCGAACAACAATATGCAACCGATGTCTTTGAGCGCTTCGGTCTAATTCCCAACAAAATTAATGTCTCTGAAGCACTACTAAGCGAGCCGCTAAGCGTGTTTGAGACAAACCTTGCTGTGTCTGAAAAATAGGGAGTGGGGAGTAGGGAGTAGGGGTAAAAAATTGTCATTTAGCTAAGAGAATGTTTTAAAAGTTATGATTGATGTATTAAATATTTTTTACCCCACCCTAACCCTCCCCTTGTAAAGGGGAGGGAACTAAATTTCTCTCTCTTTGTAAAGGGGAGGGAACTAGATTTCTCTCTCTTTGTAAAGGGGAGGGAACTAGATTTCTCTCTCTTTGTAAAGGGGAGGGAACTAGATTTCTCTCTCTTTGTAAAAGGGAGGGAACTAGATTTCTCTCTCTTTGTAAAGGGGAGGGAACTAGATTTCTCTTATTTCCCCCCTTTACAAGGGGGGACTAAGGGGGGTAATGGGGTAATAATGTGATGAAAATGACAGCAAACTACTTTTCAAACATCCTCTAAGAAACAATAACAGTTTTTTGGACTGAAAATTAAGTTACTGTACATTTTTATTACTGTACAATAAACACAAATTTACCTTTTTAATAACAACATGGCTAAAACTCTAAATCTCACAAATAACCTTTATGAGTATCTTCTTTCCGTCTCTCTACGCGAACCAGAGATTCTTTTTCAATTACGGGAAGAAACAACTCGACACCCTAGAGCAAATATGCAAGTTGCACCAGAGCAAGGACAATTTCTGGCATTTTTGGTACAACTTATTGGCGCAAAGAAAATTTTGGAATTAGGAGTCTTTACAGGTTATAGTTCTCTAAGCATCGCTTTGACATTACCACCAGATGGTAAGATAATAGCCTGTGACATCAGTGAAGAATTTACATCTGTTGCTCGTCGTTACTGGCAACAGGCAGGGGTTGCAGATAAGATTGATTTGAGAATTGCTCCAGCAACAGATACCTTAGAGAAACTTTTGGCACAGGGTCAGGCAGAAACTTTTGACTTTGCTTTTATTGATGCTGACAAGGACAATTATTACCGCTATTATGAACTTGCACTAAAATTAATTCGACCTGGTGGGTTGATTGCTATTGACAATGTGCTTTGGTCTGGGCGCGTTACTCAGTTAGATATACAGGACTCAGCCACTACAGCTATCAGGGACTTTAATAGCAAACTTTCTCAGGACGATCGCATAGACTTGAGCTTGATTGCGATCGCAGATGGACTTACCCTAGCACGTAAGCGAGTAGTCGATAAATAGTCGCAAGGAGAAAAATAATGGGCTTAAAGCTCGAGCACATTGTGCCTTGGGGGCGTCCATTAGAAGAGTACATCAGAATGTTCGATCTAACTTCTGATGAACTTAAATTATCAATCCTTGACTGTGGGGGTGGACCTTCAAGTTTCAATGCTGAAATGAATCGCTCTGGATACAAAGTCATCTCTTGTGACCCGATTTATCAGTTTACAGTCACCGAAATTGCTGGACGCATCCAGGAAACTTATCCAGTAGTCATAAACAATACGCGGGACAACAAAGAGAACTTCGTCTGGAAAGATATCCAATCTCCAGAGCATCTTGGACAGATTAGGATAGCTGCTATGAACGAGTTTCTGAAGGATTTCCCATTAGGAGTCAGAGAAGGACGCTACGTAAAGGATGAGTTACCCACTATCTCATTCAGTACAAATCAATTCGATTTAGCATTATGCTCGCACCTGTTGTTCACTTACTCAGAGCAGCTCTCAGTCGATTTTCATCTTGCTTCAATTGTAGAGATGTGCCGAGTAGCAACAGAGGTACGAGTTTTTCCTCTACTAACTTATTTTAGTGGAGAAACGTCACCATTTCTCCTACTAGTAACAAGCCAATTAATAGCCCAAGGATACCGAGTAGAAATTAAACAAGTACCCTATGAATTCCAACGGAATGGGAACCAACTCCTGCGTGTGTTCTCAAACCGTTAGAATGGGCTACCACCGAAGGGTAATGCTTGACATTTGTAACTAATTAAAACTTCCATCTCCGTTGTAAACTAATGCATCCACTTTGACTTCAACTACATTTAAATATTCTTCATCACTCAAAGCTTGTGATGACACTTTTCTGGCATTAACAGCGATTTGAACAATATCTTCCGCAGTAATTTCTTTTTGCCGAATAGCCAGAAGAAAATCACTATAACCAGGAATCCCTTGCTTACTAAAGTAACCTTGATAAGCCAAATTAACAAGCTCAACAGGTTCTATTTGAGTAATACTAGATTGAGTATTACTGGATACACGGCTCAATGTCTTTTCGTTGGCAAAAGCAGGCAGAGTAGTAGAAATTAATAACAGAGATAAGCTACCAAAAATTAAACGTTTCATAGTACAATTGAAGTGGAGAATTGAGTTAAAAGCCCTATCTAATACATTGTATGTAGGGTTTAGAATTAGCAGTATAGATTCAGCTTATTGACTCTGACTTAAATTGCCTTTTCTGGGTTAGATTAAAAGCTATTGGCTTGAATCTTTTTCTAGCTAGAGCAGATTAAGTCAGAGGTAAGCTTTACTTAAATTTATAATGTTATTTTGTATACAAAAACTCTTCTTTCTCCAGTAAGATATTGCAACTAATCCAAAAGTTATCTTCTCTATTTAGATTAAAAAAATCGGGAGCATCCCAATTTGGAAAAAACATTGGGCGATTAAAATCGCGTCTATACAAACAAAGTCCACCTACGTGGACTTTGTTTGTATAGCCTCAGAATTCTATTTTAAGATGTCGATTTGCACTCGTAAGGATGCTCTCCACTCTACAATTATGATTTTTTATAAATGATTTAAAATTGTTATATAATCATTTTTTTACTATAGATAAAGAATGAAAAATATTAATTTAGTAGTAAGACCCTATCAGGAGCAAGATGAAGAGCAAGTGATTGATTTGTGGCATTGTTGTGCTTTAGTAGTGCCTTGGAACGATCCCCAAAAAGATATTTGGCTCAAGTTACAGGTGCAACCAGAATTATTTCTAGTTGGTTTGATTGGAAATAAAGTGGTTGCTACTATAATGGCAGGGTATGAAGGTCATCGCGGTTGGCTCAACTACTTAGCTGTAGCGATAGAGTATCAACGACAGGGAATTGGTCAGTACATGGTTGAGCAAGCAACCACTAAACTTAAGGCAATAAATTGTCCAAAAATTAACTTACAAATACGTACATCAAATACAAGTGTGATTAAATTTTACGAGCACCTTGGTTTCAAAGTAGATAATGTTATAAGTATGGGTAAACGACTATAACTACCTACCTACTTAGCAGTCTTACAGCAGTTTTCACCTAAATGAACCATATCGTTGGTAGGGGCGCAATGCCTTGCGCCCCTAGATATGTGGTCTGTTCACCTGAAAATGGCTGTAAATAAGTGTCTGCACTGCCAACAACTCTGTAGCTTACGAAAGTACTGGTTCTGCTTCCACCTTCTCTGCTTTCTTCTGCAAGATATTTGGAACTTCGACACCGAACGGTTCACCTTCAACCACTTGCGATCGCAAACCATCTACTCCGACTGGAACATCACCTTTGATAGTGGTGCGATAAAGCACGCGCTCAACTTCCAGATGATCCAGGTCTTGAGGAGCTAAATGTGCGGTGGCGCGATTGTCCCAGAAAGCGATATCACCGTTGTTCCAGCGAAAGCGGGTGGTGTAAGCAGGTTTAGTAATTTGGTTGAAGAACAACTCAAGTAATAGATCGCTTTCTTGTGGTGACACGTCAAGAATATGCGAGGTGAAGCCAGGGTTCACGTACAACGCACGTTCGCCAGTCTCAGGATGAACGCGCACCAGTGGATGGATAGAAACCAGAGGATTAGCAGCGATACGTTGGGCGAGCTTGCTGTGGCTGGGTATCCGCAAACGCGCATTAAAACGATGTTCGGCTTTTAATTTATCTGCCAGCTCGCGTAGAGGTGCTGACAAACCCTCGTAGGCTGCAACTAGATTAGTCCACTGTGTGTCACCACCGAAACTAGGAACGTTAACCGCACGCAAAATTGATAAGGCAGGAGGGTTAACAACTGCTGTCACATCGGTGTGCCATCGGCTTTCATAGCTAGAACGACGCAAACCATTGCGCCGCTCAAAGCGGCTGCGGTCAATTGGTAAGATTTCTGAGAACCCTTGGATCGGCTCATCCTCATGTGGATGTGCATAAGTCACTTCACCAAAACGAGCCGTGAACGCAATTTGGGCAGAATGATCGATGTTTTGACCGCGAAAGAACACGACTTTCCACTTCAATAGTGCTTGACGAATTTCTTTGACGGCTTCATCGTGCAGAGGACGAGAAAGATCTACACCACTAATTTCAGCACCGATGAAACCAGCTACCTGTTTGACTTCAATGTGCTTGTTGCTCATATGAATTCTCCAGAGTTTGTTTAATTATACTGTAAATTTATCAAGTTACCGTACTATGTTTGTGTTGTGACTAGTTCGATGAACAATCCAACTTGTTAGAAGAGGTATGTGCCCTTGCAACCAAACCGATTCTAAAAGGCAAACAATACCACTCCCGATGACTGTATTGGGAGTACCAATGTACTGTGCTAGACTACCTGCCATTAAGCTACCTAAAGGTAACGTACCAATCATAGCCAAAGAATAAAGACTCATCACCCTGCCACGCTTATCGTCTTCTACCAGGGTTTGGACAATCGTGTTACTACAAGAAACCTGAAGCATTCCACCGCCGCCGACCACCACTAACATCAACAACGAAAGCCAGACCTCTCTAGATAGTGCAAAGGCAATTAGCCCAATCCCGATCGCAACAGGACACAATGCCATCAGCCGTTCTAAACCTAACACTTTTCGACGCAAACTGAGATAGAGACACCCTATGAGCGAACCTACTGAACCTGCTCCACTCAAAAAGCCCAATGTCTCCCCACCGCCTTTAAGAATGTCAGCCGCAAAGATTGGAAGTAACGTCGTATAAGAGATACCAAATAAACCATACAACGCCAATAATAACAAGATGACGCGAATTGGTAATGCATTATAAACATAGCTGAATCCTTCTTTTAATTCCTGCCAAGTGTCATTGGTTGACGATGTGACTTGTTTTGGAGTTGGTTGTAATCTCATTGCCGCTAGGGTTAATAAGGCTACAATGTAGCTAAGGCTGTCGTAAAGGAAGCAATATTTGGCTCCTAGCGTAGCAAGCAAAACACCACCAAGTGCGGGTCCAATCAATAAAGAACTGCTGAGTATGGCGGAATAAAGCGCGATCGCATTGCTCAAATCGGCGCGATCGTCTACTGTTTCAATCACGATCGCATACCTGACAGGCATATCCAAACCTTTCAATAATCCACCAAGGATACTGACAATCATCAGTAACCATAAATTGACTAACTCTAAAAAACTGAGTACAGTCAAACTCAGGGATACAATAATTCCCAGCACCTGCACCAGCATGAGCAAATCTCGCCGACTCCAGCGATCGGATAAAACTCCTGAAAACGGAGCCAGAATTAAAGTGGGTAGAAATTGCAGAAACCCGGTTAAGCCCAATAACCAAGCGGAATTTGTTAGTTCATAGATTAACCAGGAAATTGTCACCTGGGTCATGAAGGTACCTGATAGAGACAGGGTTTGCCCGCTAAAGAAGAGTCGAAAGTTACGCGATTTGAATGCGGGTAAATACAAATAAATGTTCTTCACCTAAAAACCTCCGGGAGCGGGGAAGCCTCGTAACTTTAGTTCGCGGAGGAACCGCGACACGGCCCGTTTTAACGGGTGTCTAAATATCCTAGAATGCATAGCTGTAACCATCCTTTGCATGAATTCGTTTGCAATATTTGTGCGAGATTCCTTGAATCAATCCATCTTTGGTTGAGATGTTGAAGCTACCAGTAGCACGAGTTGCAATTCTGCCAACATATTCACCAACCTTTTTGCCATTGGTGACGACTGCTTTGACGATATCGCCAGTCTGGAACCCAAAGTGGAACTTTGTTCTTGAGCGATGACGATTTGGGAATCCGTATTTATCTGTACCGCACATCTGTCTCGTGCCGTGACCGTTCAGCGACTGCCCGAATCCAGTTGGTGTCACACTATTAATTTTACTAAATATTTGACTTGTATTTTAAAAAGGACTATGTGATACTTTTGGCATTGTACGTTAAATCGACCGACAAATAGTAATATTTTATTTGACTAGTATAGATAGCTACTAGTCAAGTTAGTTGTTCCATAAATCAACTCGGTTTGCTTCTGTAGTAGTTGGTTATTCAGTTGTATTAACCCTTGTGGGTGGAATACCAAACAGCTTGCTCTTACAATCTTCATAAGGAAGTCATCTCATGAGTAACATCGAACTCTACTTTGCCAAAGCCTCTACCTTCTCCCAACGCACCCGTGTTGTGTTGTTGGAAAAAGGAATTAATTTTACCCCAATTGAAATTGATTTACAGAATAAACCAGAGGGGTTTACACGGATTTCACGCTATGGTAAGGTTCCTACTATCAAACATGGGGACATTGAAGTTTATGAGTCTGCTATCATCAACGAATATTTAGAAGAAGTCTTTCCAGAACCACCTTTGTTGCCTCACACTCCTGGAGAAAAAGCGATCGCGCGCATTTGGATAGACTACGCTAACACTCGCCTCGTACCTGCATTTAACAAATTCCTGCGCGGTAAAGAGACCGCCGAACAGGAACAAGGACGACGAGAGTTTACTGAGGCTCTATTGTACATTGAACAAGAAGGATTAGGTAAGCTCTCTGGCAATGGTTCCTATTGGTTGAGAGACAAGTTTAGTCTCATCGATATTAGTTTCTATCCCTGGTTTGAGCGCTTACCTCTGTTACAACACTTCCGCAAATTTACATTGCCAACAGAAACACCCCGCTTGCAGAAATGGTGGAATGTCGTGCGCGATCGCGAGTCAGTTCGAGCAGTTGCCAATCCAGAGAGCTTCTATCTAGAAAGATTTGCCAAGATTCTTGGTGAACCTGCTGTTGTGGGTGGTACTCAAAAGTAAGGAAATGTTCGTTGTTTCTTTACAGTTTAATTAGTCACCGAAAAATCACAGATGGGGATGCAAATGAGTTTAAACAAGCAAGGATAAAGTGTGAAAGATGGAGCCACCCATATCTTTTCTTCATTAGCTTTATGAATCTGAAAAATTCACCCAACAGCATTGTTTTGATGCAATCCCCTAGAACTGCGATCGCTACTGCTCTAGTTGGTTTTTGTGCGTTTCTGATTGTCTTGGTGTGCTTCTGACGCTAATTCCAATGCTCTGGATCGTGGTTGTGGGATTGGCGATCAGTACTTCAGGAATTTCGTTTTGCCAGTCGATCGCAACTAGTTATGTTGGCACAACAGCTACTGAAGCTCGGTCTTCAGCCACTGGGCTTTATGTTTCTGTTTACTACATTGGTGGTAGTTTTGGGGCGGTGTTGCCTGGTTTTTTTTGGAGTTTAGGTCAATGGTTTGCCTGCATAATTCTGATTCTAGGAGTTCAAATTTTGACTACTTATTTAGCGATTACTTATTGGAAACAGTAAGAGCGATTTGCTCTAATGCAATTTTAATTGGTTATACATTTATACTATTGATACTTTAAGTTTAGATAATATAAGGTAAGTAATGTCTGCTGTACTCCATCAACATAGATTCAAGATTATTGCTACCCTGAACGAACCTATTTTCACAGGAAGAAATTTTTAGATTATGAGCAAAGTGCGTGCTGTAATTGTTGACCCTAATGTGCCAGGACGTTTGGCACTGCGTGATGTAGAAGCACCTACCCCAGCTGCAAACGAAGCAGTGATTCGGGTTGCTGCAATTTCTCTCAACCGAGGTGAAGTCAGACGTTCTACCACAGCCGAAGCAGGTTGGCGACCTGGTTGGGACTTGGCTGGTGTTGTAGAAACCCCTGCTACTGATGGTTCGGGACCTATCGCAGGAACGCGAGTTGTCGGTTTACTTCGTTCTGGTGCTTGGGGTGAATTAGTTTCAGTACCAACTCACTCTCTAGCAGAGTTGCCATCGTCAGTCTCCTTTGCTCAAGCTGCCACACTACCCGTAGCAGGCTTAACCGCGTATCATGTTCTACTTAAGGGAGGTTCACTTCTAGGTCGCTCAGTATTAATTACAGGCGCATCTGGTGGTGTAGGTCACTTCGCTATTCAACTAGCACGACTGAGTGGTGCGCGGGTAGTGGCACATATTCGTCGTGCAGAACACGAAACTTTTGTTAAAGATGCTGGCGCTCACTTTGTAGTTGTTGGAGAGGAACTTTCATCAGCGAGCCAGTATGATCCTTATCACTTGATTGTTGAGTCAGTAGGTGGAAACATCCTTGGAACAGCCCTCGGTTTATTGGCAGAAGATGGGACAGTCGTTGTGTTTGGCACTTCAGGAGGTCAGGAGGTAACATTCAACGCTCAACGCTTTTATGGAACTGGCGGTGCCAGTTTGTATGGTTTGATTTTGTTCCACGAACTTAAAAAAGAATCAGCAGCAGTGGGACTGCGACGGTTGTTAAGTTTAGTAGAAGCAGATAAATTGCATCCTCCGATTGAGATTGAAGCTGAGTGGACACGAATAGCTGATGTAGCACAGAAGTTGTTGGATAGAAGCTACCTTGGTAAAGCGGTATTACATCTCTCAAATTAATGTCAATCATAAAAAGGAAAATATGACCCCGCCATCACCTCAGTCGTCTGTTCGATCGGTCAGTGTCTCATTCGATCGCGTCGTTGATATTTATGACTCAACACGAGGACTACCTCCTGGTATTTCCGAACAAGTCACTGAAGTAATCATTATATCTGAGAAGACTAGTAGTATAAGAAAATAGTAACTAACAGCAAAACTTTTAGTTGTTTGGAATGGTTTGATAGCATTTGTAGGGGCGCAATGCCTTGCGCCCCTACGAGTTTTTAACAATTTTTGGATTAGATTCTAAACCGTTTTTGGTATAATCGCCAATCGCCAATCCCTAATCCCGAAGAGCTACTTCTGACTAATTGTTGGAGGAGTAATTGCTGCATATTGTTCGGGTGTTAGTAAAGCTTCTTGAATATTAAGAGGTTTAGGAAGTAAGCCATTTTTATAAAAATAATCTGCTACGCGCTGTTGTTCTTGCACTAAGTCTGGAGAGATTACTCTCAAGCCATAGGTACGACGGCTAATTACTAAGTCCATGACGGCTGGGGGTAGTTTCTGTTCTGGTGCAATTAACTTTGCTGTCTCTTTAGGATGTGCTTCAGCCCATCGCTCGATTTTGTCTATTTCTTCAATGACTATCCGCAATAATTCAGGATTATCTATAGCAAATTGTTTTCCTGCTATATAGTAACCCCCAGGGGAATCAAGTCCTTGAGAATTTCTAAGAACGCGAACTTTACCCATTTTTTCAGCTATAGCTAGGTGAGGATCTCCTGTCACCCAAACAGGAATTTTTCCTTCTATAAATGTTGCACGGGCTTCCACGTTGGGTATACTTAGAACTTGAATATCACTGTATTTCAAACCCACATCTTCTAAAGCTCTTAGAATAAAATAGTGCGATGCAGAAGCTTTTTGGAAAACAACTTTTTGCCCCTTAATGTCTTTCAGAGTTTTGATAGGAGAATCTGGTGGAACAGCAATTGCACTCCCTCGACCAGTCTTTTCAGTTCGCCGCCGACCTACAACATAAACAATTTGAGCACCAGCCGCTTGAGCAAAAATAGGGGGAGTTTCTCCCACAGAACCTAGATCTACTTTACCCACATTCATAGCTTCCATGAGTTGAGGACCTTGGGCAAATTGCGCCCATTCCACCTTAACTCCCAAAGGTTCTAAACGCTTTTCCAAGACTTTTGTAACTCTAATTAAATCACCTGCTTGTTGATACCCCATGTGGAGTACTTTTGTCTTAATACCAGATGTTTTAGTATTATCTAATACTTGACGAGCAGAAGATTGCGTTTCTGTCTCTGTTTTCAGGTTTTCTCCACTGCAACCAATTAAAGTTAACGAAGTTGTAATGGTTAATAGTCCCGGTATTATAAGCACTTTAAAGCTGTGAAAGATATTGAAAGACCGAGTTTTGACTGTAGCAACCATAAATATATACCGTTTCTGTATGAAGTCTTAAGAAAGTTTCAGGTAGGCACTACTTACCTGAAACACAATTAGCCCTTGTACCCGCTCGACCGTGAGAACATTGGGCATTGGAGCAACTCCTCATTGCTAGTTTCTTACCCCTAGCCCCTAACCCCTAGCCCTTAGTTCTCAGGTATTCTTCTGCTTCTTTCTCAATTGCCGTACCTTTGAAGAAGTCTCGATTGAGGCTGGTGTACAACTCCAAAGGATGGATTGATAAGAAGTAACGCAAATCTTCTTCACTAAGAATGCCCCGTTCTACCATACTAAAAGCGTTAGAGACCACAGCTGTAATATCAGGTACATCCCAGTGACCGGAATCGGAACCCAAAAATGCCTTGACGCGATCGCCAAATGGATTTGCCTTTTGATGGAAAGCGTAAGCAACACGAGTATCGTCTGATTCCGTGCCAAAGTAAAAGTGATTCAAAAAGCGATCGCGCACATCTTCTGCTTTTGTAATTCCAGCCGCAGCAAATTCATTGAGTTCACCTGGATCTTCAGGTGCAAAGTGTTTCCCGTGGAAACCCAAACCTCCAACTTGCTCGAGGCGACCTTTAACTTCCGGTCCTCCATAACGAGCGAACAGTTCACTCAATTCCTCACGGTTCAGGTTTTTGGGATTATTGTTCTGCAAAATATCAGGATTGCGAGTTTCCCAGTGCCAGATAAGATCGGTATAGAGGCTAGCACCCCAAGCCGAACCTCCTTCTAAGAAAGCAAATCTCAGAGTGGGGAAACGGCGGGTAACACCACCAAAGAATAATGCTTTGCAAAATGCTGCGGCGGCTGAAGCAAAGTGACCAATATGATTGTATTGGTAATTAGAAATCGAACGGCGTTGCGTCCAACCCATGCTAACAGCGTGAGTTGTAGGAACCACTTTGAGTTCTACGCACTTCGCCCAGAAGGGGTCGTAATCGTAAGCACTATCTAGTGCAAACGTATCAATCCAAGTGGCTTCCCGCTTCACTTCTTCAGGATGGTTTTCAAAAGCAGGAATGACGCGAGTTACGTAAGCGGGGATTTGAAGGGCTTTGAGTCCCAGTTCTTTCACTGCATACTCTAACTCCTCAATGCCTTCCTCTGGTGTATTTAGGGGAACAGTTGCAACAGGGGCGAGGCGATCGAAGTAGGAACGGAAAATTTCGGCATGGTAAAGATTTGCTGCACGGCAAACCGCCCGACGCATTTCTTCATTCTTGATTTGAGGTCCTAAAGTTGCTATGTTGGGGTACACCACAGCAAAATCTGTCCCCGATTCATGCAAGCGTTCGTGCAGCAGTTTCGGTAAGCTGACAGTCGCTAAACTTAAGGTATCTTTAGTAGGACGACCCCAAAAAGGAGCGCGGATAGTCCGGTGAAGGCGGCGTTCTTCTAAAGTTTGCTGGTGTCCGCGAAATAAACCCGTTCCTGGTAGCTTTTCCCGGAAGCGATCGACAATCTTAGAACCGCCAACGTGTTCTAAATAGTCAAGGAAAGCAGGTTCAAATTCTTGGGTATGTACATCTGTATCGATAACAGCGTAGCCTAGTTGTTCCCGAATTTGTGCTGAGCGAGTCTTCTTTTTAGGACGCTCCAGTGCAATGGTCATAAAAATGTCTCCTTGTTTTGTAAATAGGCATTGGGCATTGGAGCAACTCCTCATTGCTAGTCTCTTACCCCTAGCCCCTAACCCCTAACCCCTAACCCCTAGCCCCTAGTTCTCAGGTATTCTTCGGTTTCTTTCTCAATTGCCGTACCCTTGAAGAAGTCTTGATTGAGACTGGTGTACAACTCCAAGGGATGAATCGATAAGAAGTAACGCAAGTCTTCTTCGCTGAGAATTTCCCGTTCTACCATGCTGTAAGCGTTGGAGGTTACAGCTGTAATATCAGGCACATCCCAATGACCGGAATCAGAACCTAAAAATGCCTTGACGCGATCGCCAAATGGATTCGCCTTTTGATGGAAAGCGTAAGCAACACGAGTATCGTCTGATTCTGTACCAAAGTAGAAGTGATTCAAAAAGCGATCGCGCACATCTTCTGCTTTTGTAATTCCAGCCTCAGCAAACTCATTAAGATCGCCAGGGTCTTCAGGTGATATATATTGACCGTGGAAGCCCAAACCGCTACCAAGTCGATCGGCACGACCTTGGATTTCTAAACCACCATAACGCAGGAAGTACTCTACCAATCCTTCATGGTCTAAATTTGCCGGATTATTGTTCTGCAAAATTTCCGGATTGCGAGTTTCCCAGTGCCAGATGATATCTGTATAGAGGCTAGCACCCCAAGCCGAACCACCTTCTAGAAAAGCAAATTTCAGACTGGGGAAACGACGGGTAACACCACCAAAGAAAAGTGCTTTACAAAAAGCTTCACCAGCTGAAGCAAAGTGTCCAATGTGATTGTATTGATAATTAGAAATGGAGCGGCGAGCCGTCCAACCCATACCAGAAGCGTGAGTTGTAGGGACTACTTTGAGTTCTACGCATTTTGCCCAGAAGGGGTCGTAATCGTAGGCGCTATCCAATGCAAAGGTATCAATCCAGATGGCTTCTTTTTGTACCTCTTCAGAATACTTCTCAAAAGACGGGATGACACGAGTTACGTAAGCAGGAATTTGAATTGCTTTTAGTCCCAGTTCTTTTATAGCATACTCCAATTCTTCAATCCCTTCTTCTGGGGTATTCATTGGAATGGTGGCAATAGGAGTCACGCGATCGGCGTAGGGACGGAATATATCTGCATGATAGAGGTTTGCAGCCCGACAAACCGCTCGTCGCATTTCGTCGTTTTTGATTTGAGGTGCAAGAGTTGCTAAATTTGGATAGAGAATAGCAAAGTCTGTTCCTGCTTCTTGCAAGCGTTCGTGTAATAGCTTTGGCAAACTGATAGTCGCCAAGTTTAAGGTATCCTTTGTAGGACGCCCCCAGAAAGGAGGACGAGCTGTGCGGTAGTTATGGCGTTCTTCCCAAGTTTGCTGAAACCAACGGTAGCGACCTGCTCCAGGTAAATGTTCTTGAAAGCGATCGACAATTTTAGAACCACCTACTTGAGCTAGATAGTCAAGGAAAGCTGGTTCAAATTCTTGAGTATGTACATCAGTATCAATAATGGGATAGCCTAGCTGCTCCCGAATCTGTGCTGAACGAGTCTTCTTTTTAGGACGCTCAAGTGCAATTGTCATGGCGATTTCTCCTGGTGTCACTCGTTGACTTTTAGTTGTCGTCAATCCCTCATAAACATCAAGCAAGACCAAGCTGTTTTACACCGAGCACGGATGGCTCAAAATACCTGTTCTCGACCTTCACAACTTTGAATAGTTTATTTGTAGGGTATTTACGACACATAATACGGTTACTTGATCAATTTACCGTTGTTAATTTATAGTATAGTTACACAACATCAATTGAAATACAAGCCCAAGTAACAATATGTCACTCTGTAATTTTGATGATTTTTTAGCTACCTCTCTTTAATATAGGATTTATTAGCATAATTGAGGTTCTGATGAACTAGCTCCCGAAAGACCGAAAGCTGCTGCATAAAGAGGAGCGAACCTACAATACAGGCACCAGCACCAAAAATGACAGTATTAGTAGCACCAATGTAGCTTGCCAAAATGCCAGCAATTAAGTTACCTACAGGAACTGCTCCAGTAGATGCCATCACATAAAAACCTGTGATTTGACCGCGCATCTCATCTGTAACTAATAACTGGAGTACCGTGCGACCGGAAATAATTTGTAAAATAAAGCCGAAACCAGCGATCGCAAGCGAAAGCAGTGACAACCATAATATGTGAGATACAGCGAAAACAATTAAGCTCACTCCCATAATAACTGGTCCAAATGCCAGGGCTTTCTCAAACCCAAATACACTTGAGCGGATACTCAAGTAAACTCCACCAATTAAAGTTCCTATACCTGAAGCTGCCATGAGAAAACCAAATGTATTAGATCCCCCGTGCAAAACCTCAGCAGCAAAAATAGGTCCAAGTGCTAGGTAAAATCCCCAGACACAACAAACTAAAGCCGCTCCGATCGCAACCCATCGAATAGGCAAAAAACTGAAGGCGTAGATATAGCTTGCGCTCAATTCTTCAAGAGGTTTTCGTGTAAAAATGACGACTTTTTTAGGAGCAAGCCGCATTGCGAGGAGGGCAATGATTACAGCAATGTAACTGATACTGTCGATCGCAAAACAAATCCCTGCTCCAAATGCTGCATTCAACACGCCTGCAACTGCTGGTCCAACCATGGTCGTAACACTAACCAAGGACGAATACAAGGCGATCGCATTACCAAGATTTTCCCTTCCTACTGTTTCTGGTAAAAATGCTTGTCGGGTTAGAGTTTCAAAAGCATTGATTATCCCTTGCACTGAAGAGAGAACTATAATGTGCCAAATGCTTATCGTATCAGTTAGAGCCAACCATGTAAGGGTCAAAGACTTAAGCATTCCTAGACTCTGGGCAACTGTTAGGATGCGGTGACGATTCCAGCGATCGGCTACAATTCCACCTAGAGGAATCAAAACAAAGGTAGGAATTTGGGTAGCAAAACCCACGAGACCGAGCAACCAAGCAGAACTTGTGAGGTGATACACAAGCCAAGCAGTTGCTACTTGAGTCATTGAGGTTCCAACCAAAGAAATTGCTTGACCTATGTAGTACAACGAAAAATTCCTGAAACGGAAAGTATTAAGCATGACTTGTAATTTTTTGTGGTAGTTTAGTTATTGAGATTTATATCAACCGAACTAGATTTGAATTCTTCTGGTGGGAAAGCAATAAATCCTGTTTTCACACCTCGTTGGAATCCTGCTTGCTCGTAAAAGCGTAATGTCTCTTCACGTTTTGAGCCACTCAGAAGCATAACTTTGTAACATTGTTGCTTCCATGCAAGATTTAAAGCATAATGCAGCATTTGCGTACCAATTCCCTGCTGTCGATAATTGGAATGGGTGACAACATTTTCGATAATGCCGTATGGACGTGCGCCACGTGTCAAGTTGGGAACAATAGTTAAGTTGCACGTTGCTACTAACTGGTTGGAAAGCTCGGCAACTATGTAACAAAGACGCGGATCGGACAGAATTGTATCCCACAGGGACTGCAACACATCGTCTGATGGCAAAGGCGCATCGACAGGATTCAAGTGCCTGTACAAGGAGAGAAGTTGTGGAAGTTCGTCACGTGCGATCGAGCGAACGGTAATTGCCATATCTGATAAATGAGTAAGGAGTATTTATTTAAATTATTATGACTAAATACAGACAAAATGCGGTATCTTGGTAAAGATACTGTAATTTTGGATGAACGCGGATAAAATATAGATAATTTTGACTTGCAAAAAGTTAAAAATATTACTAAAAAATACGGTTTTGTAGGTATTTTAGAAGCATGGATGCTGTAATTTTTGATATGGATGGTACTTTATTGGACACTGAGCCACTAATGGATGTTTTTTTGATAAAGTCTTGTCGTTCTCTTGGTTTTGAGTTAACGGAAAGTATCTTAGAACAGTTTAGAGGTTGTACTAGTCTCGCATTCTGGACTTATCTTGTCCGTGAATTTAACTTAACTCAGCCAGTAGAGGAATATGTATTCAAAGAAAAATACGCTTTTTCAGAAGAACTTAAAAATAATCCAACTCTTGCTCTTATTGAAGGAGTGGAAGCTTTGATTGAGGAACTTTTAAAATTTGAAGTTCCTCTAGCCATCGCATCTTCAGCTTCAAGAGTACGTATCAATACAATTGTAGGACGATTCAGGATGGAAACCAAGTTTCGTGTAACAATTTCTGGTGAGGACGTTGAACGAGGTAAACCCGAACCTGATATTTTTTTATTAGTGTCTGAACAACTCAATGTTCATCCAAGCCGTTGTATTGTTATCGAAGATTCGGAAAATGGTGTAAAAGCTGCTAAAAAAGCTGGGATGAAATGTGTAGCTTTTTCAGGTTTAGGGCATAACAAGCAAAATTTATCAAATGCTGATTTAATTATAACTGCTTATTCAAATTTGAATTATCGAGTACTACAAAGATTGTTTGAAATAAAATAAAAATACTAGAAGAAGCAGTTATGTCAATCATAAATAGTCATTGAAAACTTGTAGTCTTAATTATGTCTCTACCCTCCTACTTAGCTCGTCGATCGCTCCACTATGGTTGGATCGTTGCAGGATTAACTTTTCTTTCTCTGCTGATTGCTGCTGGAATTCGGGCAACGCCTAGTGTTTTCATGGTTCCGTTAGAGAAAGAATTTGGTTGGTCTAGAGCAACGATTTCGTTCGCAATTTCGATGAACTTAGTCCTATATGGATTAATTGGACCATTTGCAGCAACGGTATATGAGCAATTAGGGATTCGACGCACGATGGTATTCGCTTTGGCATTTTTGGGAATTGGTGTCAGTTTGACTACATTGATGTCTCAAGTATGGCAATTAGTCTTAGTATGGGGGATCGTCGTGGGTTGTGGGACAGGAACGATCGCATTGGTATTAGGTGCGATCGTAGCGAATCGATGGTTTGTGGAACGGCGAGGTTTGGTAATTGGTGTTCTCACAGCTAGTACGGCTACTGGGCAATTGATTTTCTTACCATTACTTGCTTCCATAGTAGAGCGCTTTGGCTGGCGCAATGCCGCGTTAACCATCGCCGGAGTAACATTTCTAATTATTCCGTTGATTGCTTTGTTAATGCGCGAGCGACCATCTCAAATTGGATTGCGACCTTTTGGGGAAACCAACGAAACTTCCCTTGAAGTGCGATCGCAATCTCAGGTTAATCCAATTGTGACTACATTAAATGCGCTAAGAATAGGAATGCGCGAGCCAGACTTTTGGTTATTGGCAGGCAGTTTCTTCATCTGTGGTGCTAGCACCAACGGGTTAATCGGCACTCATCTGATTCCAGCTTGCATCGATTATGGCATTCCTGAAGTCAAAGCAGCTGGATTGCTCGCCGTTATGGGGATGTTTGATTTTGTGGGGACAACAGCATCTGGTTGGTTGAGCGATAAGCTGAGTACAGCTTGCGCTTCGCGACGCTGGAACAATCGCTATCTGCTGTGCTGGTACTATGGATTGCGGGGATTATCTTTGATTTTCTTACCCTTTAGTTTTGCTTCGTTTCATGGACTGTCGATTTTTGCAATTTTCTATGGTTTGGATTGGATTGCCACAGTCCCACCAACGGTAAGGTTAACAACCGAGGTGTTCGGCAAAGAAAAAGCTGGAGTGATGTTTGGTTGGATTGTAGCAGCACATCAAATCGGGGCAGCAACTGCAACTCTGACAGCAGGCACAATGCGGACTGTTTTGGGTACTTATATGCAGGCATTTATCTTGTCAGGCGTACTGTGCATTCTGGCAGCATTGTTTGTACTCCGTATTGGGCAAAACCCTATTGCAGGCAAGCGACAAACTGCTTCAATATAAGTGAATATAGTGGTTTTCAATTGAGTGCAATATATAAAAAAGTTATGGAACCGCAGCCTGTAGCGGATGAACGCGGATAAATCTGTGCTTTATTTAACTGAAAACCACTATATTTAGGTCGTTTTTACCGTCTTTAAGAACTCAATATTCAGTTTTAATTTCTCTCCTAGCCACAGAGCATGCTCGGTATGATCTGCTACATCATCGCCAGTAGAGGGGTGAACGAGAATATCTAATCCCTCTCTATTGAGCATTAACCAAGGCACAACTTTGCTAAATTGTTCTGGTGAGAATGCAACTTGATACATTGATTTTGGGTGCGGACCAATAGGTCGATCGTGCCAACGTCCAAGTTGTACCTCAAACCTAGCACCCAACTCTTCACGTACACGCTCAGCCGTCTCGCGACTTGCAGTATCAAAATAAACGTGAGCGTGAAAACCAGTGATTTCAATAAGATTTTCTTGTATCACTATCAGCTCTACTTTTTGCTTTTAACGTCTAACACAATCGTATTCTAGCGTGCGATCGCAAAAGTCCTTAGTCATTGTTGCAATAGCTTTTAGGTGACAGTTGGGGAACATTTTTGGAAGTCTTCTATTGATAAAGCAACAGATAAATTTTTGTATGCCTTGACTTCGATCGCATTTCCGCTTGGATCGCTCAATAGCATCTTCGCTTGCTCTGCGTCAGTCCCTACAAAAGAAACATTTGGCTTCACCTTAAACTGAATCCTCATTTCATTGAGGCGATCCGCAAGAGCCTCCCAATCATCCCATGCTAAAACTGCTCCCCAGTGACGCACACCATGTTCTCCAATCGGTAATACCTCAGAAGGTCGTTCGTGCAAAGTAATCTGCCCTTCAAAGAGGAATATGTCGCACCATTTATCGCGGACACGACCAACCTTAGCACCGAAGGTAGTAACGTAAAAATCCTTGGACTCTTCTAGGTTTTGGACAGGGAAAGCAAGATGAAAGATTGGGCGAAACATAGTGTTTTTAAATCTCCATAACATTATGTGCTCAATAACAAATATGTGTCTAGAACTGCATCATCTAAGTTTTTCTCTTTACAGAATAGAATAATTACTTTGCTTATATAGCAGTTCTCACTTGAATGAAGTACAAATTTATCTGCGTTCGTCAGCTACAGGCTGCGGTTCCATAACTTTCTTATGTATTGTATCCAATTAAAAACTGCTATATACTATAATACTGTAAGTTAATCAAATAAAAGTATTTTACAAACT
Organism: Scytonema hankhaensis NUACC26; assembly: GCF_045865695.1. Classification (NCBI taxonomy): domain Bacteria; kingdom Bacillati; phylum Cyanobacteriota; class Cyanophyceae; order Nostocales; family Scytonemataceae; genus Scytonema; species Scytonema hankhaensis. The sequence continues at coordinate 53,119 of NZ_BAACAP010000254.1, read as the reverse complement.
TTAACAAGAGTTTAGAATATTTACTAAAGATATGAAACTTTACTACGTCACCTTGAATAATTCAGATGAAGCACGTCAGATCGGACATACTTTGTTAGAACAAAAACTAGCAGTTTGTGTCAACTGGTTTCCCATAACTTGTGCTTATGTATGGAAAGGAGAAATCACAGAAGAGCCAGAAGTAGTTTTAATTGTGAAAACGCGATCGGGATATCGTAGTGAGATTGAAAGAGTTATTCAGCAACACATTAATTACACTAACTTTATTGTAGAAATCTCACCTACAGAAATTAACCAAAACTTCTTAGAATGGTTAAATGCTGAGGTTCCTGTACGTCCTTTACAAAGAACCTTTGTAGAATAAAAGGTATTTAGTCCAAAAACACAAATGATTCAAGGAATTAGTCACATCACCTTTATTGTAAGGGATTTGGAGAAAATGACCAAATTCCTTACATCTATATTTGATGCCGAAGAAGTTTACTCAAGTGGTGACCAAACTTTCTCCATCTCAAAGGAAAAATTCTTTCTTATAAATAGTTTATGGGTAGCAATCATGGAAGGGGAATCTTTACCTAAAAAAACCTATAATCATATAGCATTTAAAATAACCGAAGATGACTACGAACTCTATGTTGCCAAAGTTAGGAGACTTGGTGTAGAAGTGAAAGAAGGTCGAAGCCGTGTGGAAGGTGAAGGACGTTCCTTATATTTTTATGATTATGATAATCATTTATTTGAGTTACATACAGGAACTCTAAATCAGCGATTGCAAAGGTATCAAAACAAAAGCACAAAATTACCTGAAGAATTATACCAATGACTATTTATAATTCCATCGGACAACAATATTCTATAACCTTGATTGAGAGAATTACAGTTAGGCTGTAGTCGGGTTGTTGGTGAGGTGATGTGTTAAAAGTATTGATAGGGCGATCGCACATGAACGTAGTGATAGCAGTTGAAGAAGTCGAGGCATTTGTTCATTCAGATTATGCTGGTCGCGATCTCATGCATAATCTTTCCCACATTCATCGCCTTCGGAAGTTAGCTAAAGAAATTGCGAGGAGCTACAAACACGATCCGCAGTTACTTGAGCTTGGTGCATACTTTCATGGCAATATTTCCTTAAAAAGGGGGGAAACTAGAATTCCTGTTCCCTCCCCAATGCATTGGGGAGGGTTAGGGTGGGGTAAAAACAAGGGGGCTAGTTCCGAGCTTGATACAATAGTAGACTTTACAAACATACTCTTATGGTAATCTTTTCAAGAATCGTATGGATAAAAATGAATTGGTAAGAGAGATTGCGCTAGCATCCCATCTTAAAGGAAGGTTCCGCTTGCGCTCTGGAGAAATGTCCTCTCATTATTTTGACAAGTATCAATTTGAGTCAAATCCTATCCTCTTAAAGCATCTAGCTATAGGAATGGCTAAAATGATTCCACAAGACACTGAGGTTCTAGCTGGACTAGAACTTGGTGGTATTCCCTTAGCTGTAGCTATTTCATTAGAAATTCAACTTCCAGTTGTTTTTGTAAGAAAGGAAAGAAAAACATATGGTACGGAAAAGATAGTAGAGGGCATTGATATTAGTGGGAAAAGACTATGTATGATTGAGGATGTAATTACAACGGGAGGGCAGGTAGTCAAGAGTGTAGAAGTGCTTCGAGCGATGGGAGCACACATCAATTGCGTGTTGTGTGCCATATGGCGTAGTGCTCAACAAGCAGAGATTTTAGAAAAGGCTGGCATTCGAGAAATCCACTATTTCAGTATGCAAGAGATCTTGATGAACCTTGAAAGACTTTAACGTCAAACTACATTATTTTAACTTCTTAATGAGTAAAATAACTTAATAATACGGTAAACTTACTAATTAATGGTAATATGATGAGTATCTTGGTGTGATTTCCTTTGTATGAGTCAACTCAGTTGACCCCTGTTTGGGCGATCGTTACTCAGCAAAATTAATCCTCAAAAATAGTTGTTAGCTTGTGATTAAAGCCAGAGCCTAGTTCTCATGCAACTGCTAGAAACATTTCATACTAAACGCTTGAAGGCAAATCGTCTGTGTGTTGAGGATTACACTGACCTTTGTCTTATGCATTCCAATTCTATGGTCATGGAAACTCTTGGTGGTACTCGCACCAACGATCTAACATGGCAGTTTCTTCAAACAAACCTAGACCATTGGAACTGCTATGGATTTGGATTATGGATGTTTCGAGACAAAGCCGACGGTCGATTTGTTGGTCGTGGTGGGTTTAGAAAGACTCAAGTAGATGGTAAAGACGAGGTAGAGTTAGCCTATGCACTAATGCCTAAATTCTGGGGAAAAGGTCTAGCGACAGAGATTGGTGAGGAGATCTTGACACTAGGTTTTGAGAAACTTGGTTTGGCGGATGTAGTTTGCTACACTCTGACTACCAACCAAGCATCACAGAAGGTAATGGAGAAGTTGGGATTTAGATATGAAGGCGACTTTATCAAAGCCAACTTAATTCATGTACTATTCCGTGTTACCGATCCTAGATGTTTGTGTAGCATTTCCTAATCTGTTGAGACCCAATTTATCAGCGTCCATCAGCGTTCATCAGCGGTTAATTCTTTCGAGAGCGTACCTTGCGAATGTGGAAATTGTTAGATCGCTAAAAAAAATAAAACAACTTTGTAAAAAATTAATGGAGTAAGACTATGGCTTTAAGTAACCAAAGAGTCGATGTACCAGTAATTGTAGATGAGTCCAAATGTCTAGAGAAATGTACGGCTTGTATTGAGGTTTGTCCTCTAGATGTTTTGGCAAAAAACCCAGAAACGGGTAAAGCATATATGAAATACGACGAGTGTTGGTTCTGCTTACCCTGTCAGAAGGAATGCCCTACAAACGCAATTACAGTTCAAATTCCTTTTTTATTACGGTGAGATTTAAAAATGACGGTGGATTCGGACTCTGAATTAAATCAATGGTTGGAAATGTTACGATCGCCCAACGAAAGCGATCGCCTAGTTGCAATCAAAACCCTACAGCATTTAGGTGACGAAGCTGCAACTGATGCTCTGATTGCCATATTAAAAGATAAAAGCGTCACTGTACAGAAAATTGCCGTGACAGCTTTGTGGGAGTTAGGCAATCCCGTCGCCGTTCCTGCTTTACTAGAATGTCTGGCTTCACTAGAACAAGACATACGTAGCGAAGCCTTGTTAGCATTGAGCGAGCTCGTATCCTCCGAACATTTGCAATTTTTGCTCAGCGCTTTACAGCGACAGGATGTTAACCTACAACTCAATTTGTTGATTCTCCTACGGAAGATTCATGATGCTCAGTCACTTGCTGCTGTGCTGAGTTTTTTTGAATCAGAGCATTTCCAATTGCGAGAGGCGGCTGTCACAACTCTCCGCTATCTTAATCAAGTCAAGCAATGTCCACAAGCTTTACTTCTGTTAAATGACTCAAACGAGAATGTACGCCGTGAAGCTGCTCTAACTTTGGGGCATTTAGCTGATGAAGGTGTTGTGGACTTACTGAGTCAAACGCTAACTTCTGACACAGATTGGCAAGTGCGTCGCAATGCTGCTAAGTCTCTCGCAATTCACGCTCATCCTAAAGCAATTCCGGCTGTCGAAAAAGCTTTCAAGGATGAACACTGGCAAGTCCGGAAGTTTGCTATACAAGTATTGCACAAGTTACCAGATATCAAATTATTACCTGCACTGATTGCAGCATTGACTGATAAATATTCAGATGTTAGAAAAGAGGCAGCGATCGCTCTCGGTTATCTGAGCGATCCTAACGCACTCTACGCCCTGAAGCAAGCACTAGACGATCCCGACAGAGAAGTGAGTATACAAGCTCAACGAGCCATTCAAAAGATTAATTTACGCGAACATAGCGCTCGGCTGGGTACAGCTTGCGCTTCGCGAACGCTGAATGAATAACTTTTAATTATTATTTTTATAAAAAATAATATTTGATTGAATTGACAGGGAAGCCCTAAAGTAACAATTAACCGAAAAAATAAATTTGAGCAACAGTAGAACTGACCAATTCAAGTCGAGGCAACAAGTAAAAGTCTAGTAATTGAAAGGGATTTCTATGGATTTTACCAGTGTAGCTCTCGGAGTGAAGTCTTTGACATCAGTGACAGTAATTTCATGCCAATAAAAACCGCAATCAGAAAACTGTAGTCTTGCTGTGCATACATCAAGAAGGGGGGTTTTTCTCATAAGAATATGTTCTTGTATCATAACACATTTGTATGTGTAGCTGCGGTTACGAGAGCTACAAATTCTAAAAAATAAGCACTTTCACCGTGTTGTAAGTCCTATATAAATAGCACGGTGCTTAATAGTTTTTAACTTGACTTACTGTTAGAATATTGTAAAACAAACAGAATAGATCTTTATTGGGGCTATCTACTCCTGTGGGTAAATCTATGAATCGTTTGTTGATTGGGTTTTTACTTGGTATTCTTCTCTGTATTCCACCAACTGCTATGTATTTATGGCATCTCGGCGAAGTTAAGGTAGCTTTAATCACTTACGTAGTTTCTGTGCTAGTTATACAAGAACTAGTTTTTTCTGCAATAGATGCTAAAGGAAAGTAGCTTATGTAAAAGCTCTAGAAAATCTCCCAACGTTATTACAGCTTTTTGAACATACAAATGCTTGCTATTAATTAAGTATGTTCTGATACTGTAAGTTATTGTCTCAATAGAGATGAATTTGCCTACAATGCTCTCAAACTGCACTTTAACTTGATTTTTGAAGTGAAAAGATGGTATTGTAGCAATTATAAAGTACTGTAAATCTATAAATTTACAGTACTTTAAGAAGTAAGTGTATACAGCGATCGCTATGTTTGAGGTTGTTGAACGTCTAGCGGCTGATTTTGCTACTCGCGCTGCTGCTCATGACCGAGATGCTTCTTTTCCTTTTGAAAACTTTGATGCCCTCCACCAAGCACAGCTATTGAGTCTAACTGTACCAGTGGAATTTGGCGGTCAGGCTGCAAGTTATTCTACCGTTTGTCAAGTCATTGAAACGATCGCAACTGGTGATGCTTCTACCGCTCTAGTGCTGACAATGCACTACTTACAACATACTAACGCGGCTCGGACTCGATGCTGGCATCCTGCTGTCTACGAGAGACTTTGCCGAGAGTCTGTCAATGGTATTGCCTTACTCAATGCTGCTCGCGTGGAACCAGAATTAGGCACTCCCGCTAGAGGTGGACTACCTGCAACCATTGCCAAACAGACATTTGATGGTTGGCTACTGACTGGTCACAAACAATACACCACAGGTAGTCCAATTTTACGTTACTTTGTGGTGTGGGCGCGGACGGATGACGAAGAGCCGCTAGTAGGGAGTTTTCTTGTACCACGCGATCTTCCTGGTGTAAGGATTGTGGAAACCTGGGATCACTTGGGAATGCGGGCAACAGGTAGTCACGAGCTCATCTTAGAAAATGTCTGGATTCCACTAGAGTATTCCTTGGATATCCGTCCTCTCAAAGCATGGTCACCTGCCAATCCACTGATGGTAGCTGGTGGCAGTTTGTTCTTGAGTGCATTGTATCAAGGAGTAGCGACGGCAGCGCGAAATTGGTTAGTGGGGTATTTGAATGAGCGCTCGCCCACTAATTTAGGTGCAAGTCTCGCCACTTTACCACGCTTCCAAACATCTGTAGGTGAAATTGAAGCATTATTATATGCCAACAACCGACTCATTTATAGTTTGGCAACGGATATTGATAAGGGCGATCGCGATCCCAATGTAAATTTACAAGCTCAAACCGTGAAATATTTGACCACAAGCAATGCCATTCGTGCCGTACAAATTGCACTCGAATTGATTGGTAATCCAGGATTATCTAAAAATAATCCTCTTGAAAGATATTATCGAGATGTTCTTTGTAGCCGCATTCATACACCCCAAAATGATGCGATCTGTTTGTCCTTGGGTAAATCGGCGTTGGCAATGAAAAATCTCGTCTGAATCTCCTAAAAATGGTGATGACTAAACATTTACCAAACGGGAAGGAGCCTTCCTTTATATTCTTTATTGATAAAATCTTTGACACTGGGATGAACAAGTAATTTGTTTAACTTTTGAATCTTTGATTCGTTTTCTCGACCCTGTAATGTGACTAATGCTAGAGCATATTTCTTGTCCTTAGCTGTTTCTTGTCCCATAGAATGAGGTTCTATTCCTGCAAGAGCAACAGTTTGTGCTGTGGAAACAATGAAGTCTACATCATTAATGGCTCGAACAACTTGTACTCCTTCTACCTCTTTAATTTTCAAGTTTTTGGGGTTAGCAGCAATATCTCGTTGAGTCACAAATTCTTTAGCATTTTCTTTAAGTTTAATTAGACCGTTAGCTGCTAATAACCTGAGTCCTCGGTCATTATTAATAACATCATTCGCAACTGTTACAGTTGCATTTTGAGGAATTTCGTTCACTGATTTGAATTTTTTAGAGAAAAGACCAAGTGTATTTAAATAAATTGTATTTAATGCTAGTAAATTGATTTTTAGTTCTTTAATAGCATTATTCATAAAAGGTTTATGTTGAAAGAAATTAGCATCGATAAATTTGTCTCTTAAGGCTGTGTTTGGCTGTATCCAGTCATTAAATTTCACGACTTCAATTTTTATTTTTTCTTGACGAGCAAGATTATTATTAACAAACTTTAAAATATCTTCAGAAACTATTCCGGTCACCCCAACTTTAACGACCTCTTCTCGTTCAGTTGTGGAGCCTGTCTCTACAAATCGGCTGCAACCAGCGAAAATAATTGATGCAGTTAATACACCTCCTGCTGTGAGAACAAAACGACGACCAGTTTTTGTTAAAGGGGCTAAATTATGGTATTCGTTCATAAGAGACCTCATGATTTTCTAGAATTCTTGAAGAGGATGTTTGTAAATTTTTAATTCATAATTGCCTTGGCGAATAGAATTCGCGGCTATACAAGCAAAACCCACCTACGTGGGTTTTTAGTCCGCGTAGGCGGACTTCGTTTGTGTAGTAGCGAATTACATTCGCCCATGACTATTTTTTTCTTAACTGTCGTGCTAGCAAATCACCTAAAAGCTGGATGAATTGCACGAGAAAAATCAGTACTGCAATTGTGGCAAACATGACTCCAACATCAAACCGTTGATATCCATATTGAATAGCTAAATTACCTAAGCCACCACCACCAACCGCACCAGCCATTGCTGAAGAATTAAGAAGACTGACAATTAAAATTGTGATGCCTAAAACAATAGAGGGTAAAGCTTCTGGGATAAGAACTTTCAGGACAATTTGCCAATAGTTACAGCCCATGGCTTCTGCTGCTTCCACTAACCCTTTATCAACTTCAAGAATGCTAGTTTCAGCAATGCGGGCAAAGAAGGGAATAGCAGCAAGGGTGAGGGGAACGAGTGCAGCAGTGCTACCGATAGAAGTGCCAACGATTAATCGCGTCAGGGGAGTGAGGACTACAAGTAAAATAATAAAGGGGAAAGAACGTCCAGTATTGACGATCGCACTGAGGCTCTGATTCAGTTTGGGAGAGTTGAGAAAGTTACCAGGACTGGTCATGACTAGTAATAAACCTAGAGGCAAACCCAGCACCACAGCCACAACAGCTGAGATTCCCACCATGTAAAAAGTTTCCAGTGTGGCTTGCCACAAACTGTTAAGCAGTTCCCAACCTTGCATTAATGTACCTCAACAGTGTATTCTGAATCGTTTAAGTATTCCAGTGCTTGGGTTGCTTTAACTCCAGCGAGTTCGACTTGAAGCTGACCGACAGGGCGATCGCCTAGAGTTTCGACGCTACCATTGAGGATATTGACATCAACATCAAAACGACGTGCCAAGGTAGCAAATATAGGATTTCTAGCAACTTCCCCAGCAAATGCCACAGTTGCGAGAATTGTCCCCGGACGAGGCGCACAGTTTTTGCAACGCGGAAAAAACTCTTGGGCTAACTTTGAATCAGGTCGAGATGCCAAATCGCAGACACGTCCTTGTTCAACAATCCTACCAGCATGGAGTATTGCCACACTGTCACAAATTTGCTTAACGACACCCATTTCATGAGTGATTAGTAATATCGTCAATCCCATGCGCTTGTTAAGGTCGCGCAAGAGTTCTAGAATTGAGCGAGTGGTATGGGGATCGAGGGCTGAGGTGGCTTCATCAGAGAGTAATACTTTTGGCTCCCCTGCTAGCGATCGCGCAATACCAACCCGTTGTTTTTGACCTCCTGAAAGTTGTGCTGGATAGGCATTTGCTTTACCTTCCAAACCTACTAGCCCTAGTAATTCTTCTACTTTTGCTTTACGTTTCAATTTGCCATAACCCATCACTTCTAGGGGAAAAGCGATGTTTTCTGCTACAGTTCTGGAACTGAGTAAATTAAAGTGTTGAAAAATCATGCCTATACCTTGGCGTGCTTGACGCAAAGCAGTACTAGAAAGCGTTGTCATTTCTTGACCGTTGACTTTTACAAAACCCGATGTTGGCTTTTCTAACTGATTGACACAGCGAATTAGAGTACTTTTACCTGCTCCACTTTGTCCTAAAACACCAAATATTTCACCTGCTTTAATGTGCAAGTTAACACTATCTAACGCCACTACTTTTTGTTCGCATTGATGATAGATTTTGTGTATATCAATTAACTCAATCATATGTAGAACTCCTATGCGATCGACGAATGACAAGTGACTGATGACGATCCTCAATAGTTAACTTTAATTATGCTGACTTACTTATCTATATTTTTTCTATTAAGGAATCGGAAGTACAGCGCCTCGATACTTGTTTTTAATAAACTGCTTCACTTTATCATCGCGTAGCAATTTATAAAGTTTTTGAATCCTGGGGTCTTTTTCTTTTCCAGCTAATGTGGTTAAAGTCACGGCATAAAGAGGATTTTGAGTAGACTCTATTGCCAAAGCATCTTTATCTGTCTTCATACCCGATTGCACAACCCAATTACCTGTAATTCCAGATAAATCTACATCCGGTAGAGTCTGGATTGCTTGCGAACCTGGTATTTCTTTGATTTGCAGATTTTTGGGATTCTTAGTGATATCTTTAGGACTCACCGGTTGTACATTTGGCTTGAGTTCGATTAACTTTGCTTCTTCTAACACCTTCAAGGCGCGATGAGCATTGCTAACATCATCAGGAATTGCAACTAAAGCGTTTTGGGGAACTTCGGCGAGAGATTTATGTCTTTTAGAAAATATTCCCACAGGATTCAAATGAATTTGGGGAGTAAAGGCATACATCTTCATGTTTTTCCGCTTACCAAAATCTTCCATAAAGGGAATATGTTGGAAGTAATTAGTATCAATTTGCCCATCTTTTAAAGCAGTGTTGTTTTGTACTGAATCGTTGAACGTCACAATTTCAATGTCTAGTCCTGCTTGCGGTGCTAGATTTTTTTTCACAAATTCCAAAATCTCTCCTGCAGGTACGGGTGTCACCCCTATTTTGATTTTCTCTTTAGTCCCAGTTACAACTGTATTTGCTGCTGTTTTAGCAATGGGATTGGACGCTGTGTTCGTTGTGTTGTTATTTTGTAGTGAACCACAGCTAGTAAATACTGTAGCAGTGAAGGAAGCTACTGCTATGACAAAAAAGCGGCGTTTAATTTGGAAGTTCATGAGAGCCTATAATAAGTATCTTCTTGAGGTAAAACCAATTTAATATGAAGCTGCATATTATTTTTACCCCTCCTAACCTCCCCGATGTATTGGGGAGGAAAATAAATTTCCTGTTTTCCCCCCTTTATAAGGGGGGATTAAGGGGGGTAAGGAGAGATGCTGCAGATTGTAGAGTTTTTTCTATGCATTTTCATCTGAAAACGGTATAAAACTTATTTTTTATATTGAGTGTAATACTTCAAAAGCTATTGTGACCGTACCTTCTTAGAAGTTGAAATCGACTTTTTCTTTTGAATATTTTGTGGTGTATGAATAACTCGATTGGAAGGAGTTGTGCGGATCGTAGCAATTGCTATACCTAAACCAAAACTAATAAAAAATAAGACAATAAAAGCTTGAGATTCTTTATAATTGATGAAATCCCATAAACTACTTATTTCTAAATGAGCCATTAAATGCATAATTAAATATTTCATAACATCCTCATTTTCAAAAAGCCCCCCTGAAATAGGGGGGGGAGACAATAGAGAGAAAACACTTGCCAACTGTACGTCACTCATCCACGCTTACAAGTTGTGGAAGTTTAGTGACAGGAATATCGAGGAAATACGCTATGACTTCTCGTCTCCAAGCATCATAAATGGCTCCTAGTCCTTCAATTTCAGCACCCGTAGCACGACGAACAATCTCCCAATGCTTTCTTAGATAGGGATTGCGTCGTCGCTGTCCTTCTTCATCCAATTCCAATAATTGGGCAGCAATTTCTGCTTTCTCTGTTGGAGATGCTCGATCGTACTTGCTTTGCCACCAAGCTAATACTCCAAAACGGTGGGCTGCTTCATCAGGTAAGATTGTTTGTGTAGCAAATTTGGAGGTTTCAAGGTCACTAATTGTCGAGGTACGGCTGTTTAGAATTAGTTGGGCGACTATATGCATTTCATAATGTAATTCAAATGCCATGAACCCTAACCAATTGCGAATAGGTAAATCCCCCATAAATTCCCAATGATTTTGTACTTCCCGTACAATCTTGTCTATAGGATCGTATCCTGATAATTCCCATACCCTCTGACGAGTAAATTGGGAATGCGCTCCGTCATCGCCAATTTGGCGACTTAAAAACAGATGGAGTTCTGGATCGGGAATTTGGTCGATCGCCTTGCTGCAAACTTGAACAATATATAAATCGTGAGCAGCTCCACCAATGCGAAAGTGGTAGAAATTCTCAAATTCTTCTTTTGTCAGCGATCGCGCTTCTTGTATACGAGTTGTCGGAAAGTGTGGAGCGTGCTGAGCAACAAGCTTATCGATAGTTTGAATTTCAAATTCGGTTGTCCAAGCTGGACGAGATAAAGTTGCAGTCATAAAGTTTTCTTTGATAAGGATTGAACGTTAAGCTACAAGCGCTAAAGACCGCACTCGCGGCATGACTTCTTCAGAAAACCGTTTCATCTCTGGAGCAAAAGGTTGGAATTGCAGCATGAAAGTATCAATACCTACGCCGACAAAATCTGCAATTCTTGCTGCTACAGTATCATAGCTTCCAACTAACCCTGCTGCTGTACCACCGTTACTTCCTACACTCACATACTTCGCCATATTTTTGAACATGACTACCTCTGGCTCAACACCTTTCAACAATTCTGTTCTGTCGTCTTTTTTTGTGAGTTCAAGAAGATACTCATATTCTGCTTGAGCTTCGGTGTCAGTAGGTCGAGCAATGACAAAAGCTGACATAGCAAATTGTAAGGGTTTAGATTTTTGCCGCTCCCGCTTTCTCACATCAGCAATGGTTTCCCGCACCACTTCTAACGGACGACCATTCAGAAAAAACACATCTGCTGCTTGCATAGCGAGATTTTTTGCAGCGTCTGACTCTCCCCCCAAGTATACGCGGGGATAAGGTTGTGCAACTGGACTCGGGCGCAAACATAAATCAGTAATATAAAAACTATCGCCTTGGAAATTAACTCGTTCCCCACTCCACAGTGCTTTCACAACCTGAAGCCACTCCTGAGAATAACGGTAACGTTCGTCGTGGGGAAGGAAAGCAATACCAGACTTTTGTAATTCTGGCATAAACCAGGCACTCACCAAATTGATTGCAAATCGTCCGTTGCTAATTGCATCAATATTTAATGCCATCTTTGCTAGCACAACTGGATGAAATAACAAAGGCTTAATTGCAGCAATAATTTCAATAGATTGAGTTGCTTCCGCTAAGGCGGCTGCGGTTGTCCAAGTTTCTAGCTGATCTAGTTCTTGATTCCTGGGATTAATAATGTGTTCGGCGATGAGAGTGGTTGTAAACCCATATGCTTCTGCCAGTTGGACGAGCTGCTTTGCTCTTTTGTAGCTGGCTTCACAAGGTTCTTGGGGGTGGTTCATCGCGCCACAGTTACCGTAAACGGGAATCCAAATCCCGTAGCGTGGCTGAGCCATATGTCTACACCCTCTTTTACTAGGGGTTAATATCTTCTGGAGTTTGAGGTCGATTAAACTTTGAACGCATGACTTATTTTTAAAATACTACAGTAAATTGATAAAATTACTGTTGTTTAGTATATAATACTTTCACAAATAGCTAAAAAAAGCAACGGGGGCAAGTAAATAAAATCTAAATTTCTTAGTTCTTCTATCAAAAATGTGTTTGATTTGACAAAATTTTGTAGCTCTTTCATGCATAAGTTGGCACGCATTTGTAGCGGGTAAGGCATTACACCCCTATCAACGATATGGTGCATTTAGGTGAAAACTGCTGTAAGTTGTGCGATCGGTTTTGTTCTGCTTATTTATCTGTCTGATTTCAAGTAAGGGACTTCCAAATAAAAAAATAACCAACTTTCTCTTGTGGTACGGGCTTCTAGCCCGTCACTCACAAAGAACGGGCGAGGACGCTCCGCAGTCGCCTCAACGGGGGGAACCCCCCGAAGTTTGCGGCTTGGGGTTTCCCCCAAGCCGCAACTTCTCTCCGCACGGCGCTGCTCTGGGTCCCACAAGATGGGTAATTTATTTCTTGGACATCCCTAAGTTCATTTTCCATGTCTATCCAAGGTGAAATACAAATGAAAACTTTCTTTACAAAAACTGTTACGATCGCTACAATGACTGCTTCTATGTCAATAGCTTCCTTAACGATAGCAGTACCTACTATGGCAGCATCATTCACGCCATTTTCATTTAAAACTAATGTTACGGCTAGTTCGATTGATGACCCTACAGGTAATTTATTAAACGATCCTACAAGAGATATCCGATTAAACTCCATCGAGTATAATAGAAACACAATTAACAATTTTGAGTTGGTCAATCAAGCAAAAATTCTCCAAAACGATACATACAGACTTGAGGATGGAAGTTTACTGGGAGTACTCCATTCAGGAAGAGGTCCCAATACCCCCAACGACAACCTGCTTGAAGAAGGGCCCTCAAAACCCAACCCAACGGCTCAAGATATTGTTGACAGTTTAGGTAACTTAAATCTGAATAGCATTTTAGTAATACGAGAAAATGCTAATAAAGCAAGTATCGAAGTCTCCTTTGAAAATCCTGTAGATACTTTCTTCTTTTGGGAGCGTGGCGGAACAGCAGGCGGAGTAGTTGCAGGGGATAGCGATCTATTGGTTGAAGCGCTTGACGATAATAATGCAGTTGTAGCAAGTTATAAAATCTCGAGGCAAAACTATACAAAGGCTGACTACAACATTAGTACTGAGGTCATTCCGGTTCTTAATAACGGACCATTCAATATTGGCTCACTTGGTATTCACTTGGATGGAATCACGACAAAAACGCTACGATTAACTAGTGTTAACAATGATGGGCTTCTTCCTGGTGTTCCCAATGACAACGGACCAGATTTTAAAATTGTGGCAGCAAAAGCCGTTTCTGAACCCACCACAATTGTAGGTATGCTAATAACTGGCTTGATAATTATCTTAAAACGTCAGAAAACAGTTGCAAGCTAATTTAGTTCGCATCTTGTACTCTGTGGAAACTTTTTCCACAGAGTCAATCCTTAAGAAAATCTCTTTATAAGGAACAATTCAAAGCCAAACTACCTTATACCAATTTAATATGAAGCTGCATATTATTTTTACCCCTCCTAACCTCCCCTTATAAAGAGGAGGAAAATAAATTTCCTGTTTCCCCCCTTTATAAGCTATGCATTACCCGGATCTTTCTCAACATTTGCGAGAGTAACCACTCACGTTTTTTCTAACCCTGATTCGTTCGTTGTTCATTCTCAATAAAAATGGATTTTTTGCGAGAAAAATTAGCGCAATTTTGTCAAGTCTGCTGACAATCTCAGCGTCCACAATGCAGATTAAACAAGGGTTTCAAGATTGTAAAGAAAGATGTGACCAATGCATAGCTTTATAAGGGGGGATTAAGGGAGGTAAGGAGAGATGCCACAGATGGTAGAGTTTTTTCGGGAGCATCTTCACCTGAAAACGGTATTAGTGCAAACTTTTATTTGCACTTGTATTAATGTCGCTGATAATTTTAGCAAAAATGCCATTATCATCAAAAAACTTTTTCTGAATAGCATCCCAACCACCATAATCGTTAGTTGTTGCTAAACTTTTCAGACGAGGATATTTACTAACAAACTCTTTTTTCTGTGCTACACTCGAATTTATTGGTCGGTAACCAGTTTCGGCAAATATCTGCTGAGCTTCTGGAGTATACAAATACCGAATGAAGGCTTCTGCGACTTCACGAGTACCGTGTTTGTCTACGTTTTTATCAACAATAGCAATTGGGTTATCAATTGAGAAATTGACATCAGGAATAGAGTATGAAGGTTTCTCTTCTGAGAGAGCTTTCAAAAGCACTTCATTTTCATAAGTAATCAGAGCATCCCCTTGACCTCCTTTGAAAAAGGCATCAGTTGCGTTACGAGCGCTTTCTGGCAAATTGGGACTATTTTTGTAAATCTTACCTACAAAATCTAATGTTTTAGACTCATCCCTTCCGGCTTTAATAGCTGCATTCCAAAATGCTAAAAAATTCCAGCGTGCGCTACCAGAGGTTATAGGATTGGGTGTTATCACATTGACTTCCTTGTTTGCCAAGTCTTCCCATGTTTTGATACCTTTAGGATTACCCTGACGAGTTACAATGGCGACAACAGATTTACTGACGATACTGTTATTCCGAAACTCTTTTTCCCAACCAGGTTGGATCAATCCTGCTCGTTCAATTTTTTGAACATCGGGAGCAAGAGATAGATGGACGACATCAGCTTCCACTCCTCCCTCGATCGTTGAAAGAGCTTGAGAACTAGAAGCACCATAACTTTGCTGAAAGGTAACATTTTGCTGCCGCTCTTTTTTCCACTTTTCGACAAATCGGGGAATAATTTTGTCATGTGCGGCTTTGGTGACGGAGAAAGAAACAAGGTTCAGTTGAATATTCTTCTGTTGAGCAATAAGATTGTCACTTTTTCCAGAATGAATAGCTCCTAAATGATGACTAATACTAGCATTAGCAGTAGCGATCGCTATGCTTAAGGTGGTTCCCACAAAAACAAGAAGCAAAAAGCCTCCAAGAGAATGTCGGTTTAATGCATCTCTTCCTGCTTTACAGCTCCATTGTCCGATCTCCTGCAAAGCTCTAACAACAGATGTTTGAAATTGCCCGATCCAATCAGTCCCTGTTTTTTTTGTCTGTTGCCACTTATTCATCAAATTCCCCCTAATAATCCGGCATTTTTATTTAACTACCGTATTTTGGAGGTATTATATGTCAAGAAGTTAATTTTTTAACTAAAGTTAATTTTTCTTAAAAATCAACAAAAGCCATGTCTAATAGAAGAACACTCAATTTGACAAACGTATGCTACCACTTCCGCTCGGGAATCCAGTTATAGTTTTTATCCTTGACATCAATTTTTTTAGGAATAACTTTTAGTTCGTAAAAGGTATCTGCCATGCGTTGTAATCCACTCAAAACACCATCATTTACAGGTAACACCTGACGTTGACCACCACGCTTTTCAACAGTTTCCATTGTTGATAAATCAATTTTGTATAACTTAGATAGCAATTTTGCAGAATCTTTATAGTTGTTTCTAGACCAAGTACCAGCCTTTTCTAGCTCTTGTAAAATTATCTTAACAATATCTGGATAGTTGCGGATAAAATCTGGAGAAGCATAATAAAAGCTTGGGCTTTCTAGGGGAGCTTTGTTACCAAATATAGTGCTATTATCTGCTAGTAAACGAGTGCGGAATTTGCGTTCTGCTTCAGCAGTGTAAGGATCCCAAATCAACCATGCATCAATGTCTCCACGCTCGAATGCTGGCAAAGCTTCTGCTGGTGTCAGGTAGAGAGGTGTAATATCACTAAATTTCAAACCTACCTTTTTTAAGGCACGTACAATAATGTAGTGTTGACCAGAACCTTTAGCGAAAGCAACTTTCTGACCTTTGAGATCCCTGAGAGTTTTAATGGGTGAATTTTCTAGCACTAAAATAGCTGAACCTCTGGTGCTACCCGTTCCTGCTGCTACTCGCACAAATGGTTTGTCACCAGCTTGAGCAAATACACTCCCTGTCCCGCCGCCACCACCAAAAACGATCGCACCTGTACCCATAGCATCAAGAAGTGGTGCTGTGGAGGAAAATTCATTCCAAGTGACAGAAATACCTTGAGGTTGCAATCGCTTTTCTAAACTTCCTTGAGCCTTAATAATATTGAGCAAAGCCATACCTTTTTGATGTCCCATTTTTAAGACTTTTAACTGGCTGCTTTGGGGCTTTTCTATAGGTGCGTTAACTGAATTACTAGGACTGCAAGACGCGATCGCAAGACTCAACCCTAAACCAACAACGAACGATAAGCCAAAAATTTTCAGGGCGGGATATTTAAATAAACTGTTCTTGTTTATGAAAGTAAAAAACTGATGTGCTATCCAAGTAAACATATTTACTTCTATTAAACATGGGTATGAAAAAATAAAAAATCCGGTTTCTATCTGGTTGAAAGTACTATAGCAGTTCTCACTTGGGTGTAATACATAAAAAAGTTATGGAACCGTAGATGTACGCTGATGTACGCAGATGAATCTGTATCTCATTCGGTTGAGAACCGCTATATTTCGTCTGTTAAACTCAAGGAAACCGGGCTTTTAAAATCAGTGAATTTTTTTGTAAAATCAATTTGGATTGTACCCACAATCTACTGATTAATAGGAGTCAGTTGAGGATTGGGGATATCCAATAGGTAAGAAATGACTTCTTTGCGCCAAGCATCGTAAACTGGTTCTATCCCTTGGATATTAGCCCCATTTAAGGTTTCTGCATCCAACCAGCGCTGTTTGATGTAAATTGAATATTCAAGATGTTTCATCATTAATACTAAAAAGTTTGGGAAGCGCTGTTTCAGGGATATCAAAGAAGTAAGCAAGGACTTCTCGCCGCCAAGCGTCATAAATTAAATTTGAATCTTTTACTTCAATACCAAGGGCGCGACGGGTAATTTGTCCGTGTTCTTTGAGGTAAGGATTTCGGCGGCGTTGTCCTTCTTCATCAAGAGCTAATACCTGTTCCACTAACTCAGCTTTTTCTGTAGGCGAAGCTTTGTCAAATTTACGCTGCCACCATTCCACTACTCCCACACGATGGAATGCTTCATCTGGAATAATTCTCTCCACTGCAAAACTGGTTGATACTGGATCGTATAACCGTGACAAACGCCTATTTAATATGGCAGTGGCAACAATATGATGTTCGTAATGTAACTCAAAGGCTAAAAAACCTAACCAATGACGAATTGGCAAGTCCCCCATAAAGTCCCAATGTTTTTGCACTTGCTTTTGAATATCCTCAATGGGGTCACGACCAAATAATGCCTCTACACGCCTGCGGGTATTTTCAGCGTGTGCACCATCATCACCCAATTGACGACTTAAAAATAACTGTAGTTTGGGATCGGGAATTTGGTTAATTATTTTGGCACAAACTTGGACAATAAATAAGTCATGGGCTGCACCACCAATCCGAAAGTGGTAAAAATTTTCCAGTTCTTCTTCTGTCTGAATGGGTTTTGGTTCTTGCAACCGCTTTTTAGGAATGTGGGGAGCGTGCTTATCAATTAATCTGTCGATAGTTTCTGTTTCAAATTCAACTGTCCAAGCCCGACGAGTTAAGGTTGCAGTCATGATTGGCTCCATGAGTTGTGAGTTTTAGGGCTTAATTTTGATTTCTTTTCTAATGGCTCGTTATCTGGTAATTCCCAGATATCTTGTCTTCCTATTTCTTGCTCTACTAGTAACTGAAGATGATTTGGTAATTTTGTTTGATATCTAAATGACCAAGGTTCTCCATCTAACAGTTCTCTTTCTATGCCATAAAACATAACTTCTCCTTTTTTTAAATAAACACGATGAAGACATGAAAACAACTTTTTTCAATGCCCAATTCCCAATCCCAAATTTCCAAAGACTTAATAACCTACTGTTTTATCCACAATATTACGTCAGGGTTGACCGTAGCAAGTTCTACAGGTAGAATGATTTTCACAACACATCCTCCATGCGATCGCATTACACAACAAAATCTGAAAACCTAACCATGAATAAAAAAGTAGATAGTCATGCTAACAGCAACAATCGTGACAAATTTCCGAATCATTTGGGGGTCTAGTTGACGCGCATAATGAGCCGTGAAATAACCTCCCAAAGAACCACCGACAGCCATCAAAATCGCTTGCTGCCAAGCAATGACGCCTGCAAAAATAAACGGGACGATCGCAATCCCATTCACACAACTCCCTAAGAACGTTTTAAAGGCATTCATAGTATGAATACTTTTGATACCTAAAAACGATAAGGTTGCTAGCATTAAAATTCCCAATCCCGCACCGAAGAAACCTCCATAGATAGCGATCGCGAGTTGAGCTAACACCAAATTCCATAAAGGTACGGACTCAGGAGATGATTTTTGGTTATGAACTTGAAGCCATTTCCTGAAAGAATCACCGAAAGTAAATATTAGTGTTGCTAGCAGTAATAAATAGGGGATTAGTTTCTTAAAAACATCTGCCGAAGTGTACAACAAAGCTAAGGAGCCGATGACACCACCAACCAAACTTATGCCACACAAGAGCAAAAAAACTTGTCGTTTGATGCCCAAATCTTTACGATAAGCTCCAGCACTGGCTAAAGCTGCTACCCATATAGCAGTGTTGTTTGTAGCGTTTGCCGCTACTGGCGGTACACCCGTAAATATGAGGGCTGGAAAGGTAATAAAGCTACCACCACCTGCTACAGCATTTAATCCACCTGCAATGAAAGCAGTACTGAAAAGCAGTAAGGTATGGGGAAGTGTTAAGAGTTGGGGAGTGATGGTACTTAGCATTGTTGAGTGACGCATTCACCGCAGTTATGCGGGATAAAAAACGAATGTTCGCAGTTCGATACTTTCCCGTGGCGGAGCATCAGGTGGGCTTGTCGGATCGTTAAATGCCGTGTGACCCGCAAAACGCGCTCGTCCATCTTCTGCAGAATCGAAACACTTAATAAATAATGCCTCGTTTCTGTGCATTTGCGGAAAATAATACCACTGATGTCTTGGATTGTATGCGATCGCATAAGTTTCTCCAACGCGATGGCGATAAACTAAGTCTGTTGCTACAAGGTCTGTTGGAGCAATACTTTGCGCGTCACACACAGCCAACGGTGACTCTTGAATGGGAGAAGCGATCGCTCGCCAAACATTGATGATAGCAAACCGTTGTTGCAATAGCGTGTCAATATTATCGATCCCCCGTGCCGCTAGTTCCAAGCGAGCGCGAGTATAGCCGGACTTGGCAGTAAAGTCATTATGTACGCGCTTAGCAGGTTCTTTAATATCATTCTCTCCTAGCTTCATCCTTTGGGCATTGCGAAGAGTATGGTCAAAGATTACTACCTGAGTTGCACCCGTGACTTCTGTTAGTAATTGCTCTGCTTCTGGGTAGTAGACACGGCGCACCTCATCTTCGTTATAAAAGTCTCGCACGCTAGTATTATGTTCTTTTAAGGCAAAGCCTTCTCTATCTAGCGAGATGTTCTTTGATATAGAGCGAGCATTATAAATTGGAAGTCTGTGTGTCTGATAAGTTCCGTTGTATCTGGGAATCCCTGATGGTGGTTCGTAGGTGTAATTGACAGGTTTTTCTGCCATTGGAACTAAGTAATTGAGGTTAGCCTCTACGTAAGGCAGTTCCCTGGAAATCGGTCTGTCTATAACTTGATTATTTAAGCTCATAGGTCATACCATTTTGGATGCGTGGATTATAATTCAAGCCTCTTCGTAATTGCTTTTTGCCTCCTGTTTTTGTTGAATCACACTGCAACTAATTCTTTACTTACCACTGCTGATTCAGGTTTGACCCAAATCTTGTCTAACCCTCCACTCAACAATCGATATTGCCGATTGGGATCTTGCTGAGGGTAATCCATCCGTTTATGCATTCCTCTAGTTTCTTGACGTTGCAATCCACTGTTGTACATCCAACGGGCAGTGGCAACCATCGCCGCAACTTCTCGCGTGCGAATAACTTTGCTGTCTGTAGGAATTTGGCTGTTGCAAATTTCTTGCCAGAGGTCATCGAGTTTTTCTAGAGATGCGCTTAAGCCTGTGGCAGTACGGAATAGATTGCGATCGTAGGGAAAAACTTCGGCTTGAACTGCTGAAATCGCTTCCTCTGGAGATAAAGTATGGTTTCCGGCACTCTGCAATCCGACCTCACCCACTCCTCGTACCAGGCGCTGCGTTGCTTTCTCTCCTAAACTCAAGGCATAGGTAGCTGCTGACTGACCAGACCAGTACCCAGATGACATTGCCCAAGCTGCATTGTGACTACCTCCACCTGTAAATCCACCACAGATTAACTCTCTAGTTGCGGCATCTCCCGCAGCGTAAAGCCCGGTTACTGAGGTGGCACAGGTATAATCTGCAATCCGAATTCCTCCCGTGCCGCGCACAGTTCCTTCTAAACGTAAAGTGATGGGGAAGCGTTGGGTAAAGGGGTCAATACCAGCGCGATCGAAAACAACAAAAAAGTTAGGCTGAGATGCCCGCATCCATGCCTTCGTCTCCTCATCTACACCTTGGTCGAGGCGGGCATAAACTGGCTGAGTCAGCAAAGTTTTGGCAATGACAGAGCGACCGCGCTTAGAGCCAGCCCCTTCTATGACCGTACCATCCTCGTAGGTAAAAGATGCCCAATCATAGTAACGAGTTTTGGTGACAGAGGAAAAGCTAGGAGAAATAGCATAAGCATTAGAGAATTCCATGCCAGAGAAGTCAGCGCCAACCTCTGCTGCCATTAACAAACCATCTCCCGTCAGCACATTGCAACCGAGAGCCTTACTCAAGAAAGCACAACCTCCTGTGGCAATGACAACTGCTCCTGCTTGGACTTTCCACTGTTCTCCAGATTGGCGATTAATACCCAATGCACCCGCAACAGTCCCTTCTGCATCCACAAGCAGTTCTAAAGCTGGGCTGTTGTCTAAAATTTTCACTCCTGCTTGCTGAATTTTTTTCCGCATGAAGCGCATATAATCCGGACCTTGCAAAGAGCGACGGATTGCAACTCCATTATTATCAACTCGAAAGGGATAACCCCAGTCTGCCAGTGAATTAATGTTGTCGTAAGTTCGATCTAAAACTCGAGTCATCCAATGGCGGTTGGCAAGAAATCCTCCCATCGCTTCCCGACTTGCCATTGCTGATTCGCGTTGTTCGGGATCTGGTGGAATATACCACACACCATTTCCTGAAGCTGCTGCTGCACCACTTGTACCGCAGTAACCCTTATCTACCAAAACGACTCTTGCTCCACTGGCTGCTGCATTCCAAGCAGCCCAAGTACCTGCGGGACCACCGCCAATTACCAAGACATCAGTTTCTAAATTTTGAGTGGAGTTAGTAGACAGTCGCCTTTGCTCTGATTGATTTACGCTCACGAGCTTCACCCCTTAATCTTCCAAACTTGTTTTCATCAGCGATCGAGACAACAGACACAAATCTATAGCAATCAGCCCGTTCATAAGTCTTTGGAGAAAACAGTAATTTATTTATGGAACACTAGTTAGAAAATAGGGCATCGGGCATGGGAAATTACTTTCATACTTGGTTGTGGGATTTTCCCGTGAATGACTTGACATTATAAAATACTGTTTATCGATGGAAGAACCGTACTTTAATTGTATAGTCTCTCACGAAGAATGGGTAAAATTCAAGCCCCTTAACAATAAAATATATAACACCTTAAAATTTTGATAAACTAATAATTAGTTTATCAAAATATTTTACCTTTACAACTTGTTACTTTTCCTCCATGTACAACAAATTACCGGAGAATTGATGGAAGTTGCTTTTGTAGAGCAAGGATAGACTGGGGAACAATTTGTAATTGATGCTAAGGAGCATGAGATTCCGTTGGATGTCGTACTTTCGTCGTTTAGCTGCATATAGCATTGGTAGTCTCTTTAGCCTGATGATTTTAGCTATCTACTTAGAAGGGTTGAAATTTGATGTTAGACCCTTACCAGCAGCCACACGAGGACCGGTGATTATTTACGCTCGCGATCGAGAAACACGCTTACGCGAACCGCATACTACGGTTCACATTGACATGAAGCGGTTACAGGACTTTGGTCCTTATTTACCAGCAGCAGTAGTAGCAAGAGAGGATAGCCGTTATTACTGGCATTTTGGGATTGACCTACTGGGAATTTTGCGTGCTGTGTTTATCAATACCCGTAGTGATGGTGTCCAACAAGAAGTTAGTACCATTACCCAGCGAGTCGCAAGGAGTTTGTTTCGCGATTATATTGGGGGACCGACTTCTTTAAGACGTATACTTCGAGAAGGAGTGGTCGCTCTGAAGTTAGAAACGTTTTACAGCAAAGATGATATTTTGCTGACTTACTTAAACAGGGTTTACTTGGGACCGAATATCTCTGGCTTTGAGGAAGCCGCCCAATACTACTTTGACAAATCGGCAAAAGAATTAACTTTGTCGGAAGCAGCAACGCTGGTAGGAATTTTACCTTCACCCAACGCTTTCGATTTATGTGGGGATAAGGACAATAAGCTCAGAACAATTGAATATCGCGATCGCGTACTGAAGCGAATGCTAGATCTGGGCAAAATTAAACAGGATGAGTATAACAGAGCAAAGCGATGGTCGCAGCGCTGCTGTCGGATTGGGTGAAGCTGGTAAAACAGGGACAACAGATAAAAACGTTGATTTATGGTTTATTGGCTTTATTCCTGGAAGACGACTGGCAACGGGAATTTGGCTGGGAAATGACAATAATGCCCCCATATCTGGGAGTAGTGCTCAAGCCGCTCAACTGTGGGGAGACTATATGGGGAGAATAGCCAAAAGTAACGCTGGATAAGGATTACAGCCTATTTAGGGTAAATATTAGCTTTATTACTGCTTAGCTTTGCCAACTTCAATTGCTTCAAGAACTTCAATCAGTTTCCCAGTTTTGACATCATAGATATAGCCATAAATAGGAATTTGAGATGGTACCAATGGGTGCAAGCGAATGCGCTTGACATCTTCGTACACGCTTTGAGCAAGGTCGTCAATTGTCAACCAATTAATATATACCCCTTCGCCCGATCCAGAACCAGAACCAACGTCATGCCAACCTGCTTCATTAACATAAGCAGTATCCAGGCTACTTTTAAGTAAATCGCTGATGATTTGGTTAGTGAAGGTTTCCATGCCACAGTTAGTATGATGAATCACAAACCATTCGCGAGTCCCTAAAAGTTTGTAGGAAATAACCAGAGAGCGAATGGCGTCATCGCTCACACGTCCACCTGCATTGCGAATAACGTGGGCGTCTCCTTCAGCCAATCCAGCAAATTGAGCGGGATCGAGACGGGCATCCATGCAGGTTAAAATAGCAAAACGGCGTTTCGGTGGCATAGCGAGACTACCTTTTTCGCCAAAAGTTTCCACGTAATTTTGGTTGGCTGATAAAACTTCTTCCAAAACGTTACTCATAAATTTCTGCCTCTTTATAAAGTTCGGTAATCCGATAGAGATATGTATGTTTTATAAAGAACACTCTATCATGAGTTGCCTCCAAAAGATCCTTCATAACAAAGATGTAAGAGGATGTTTTAAAAGTCCTGGGCGAATATAACTCGCTACTACACAAACCAAGTCCGCGTAGGCGGACTAATAAATTTAACCTGCGTTCGTGTAGCGTGCGCGAAGCGCATAGGCGGGTTTTGCTTGTATAGCCGCGAATTCTATTCGCGCTCGGCAAGTATGAATTAAGACTTTACCAACGTCCTTTAAGGGCGCAATGCCTTGCGCCCCTACCAGACTTTTGAGTAATGTATGATTAATTTCTGGAGATGTCTAATCTTTGGTAATTCCTAAACCACGATAACTGTGTTTTAAATGCTTCCAAAACCAGTTAATTGACCGCTCTGACTTTTTTGACAAGAGCAAGCTATTGGTTTGAAAATTGCAATGTTTTTGTATCACTGGTTCAGTCTCTGGTATGCTAGCAGCCCATTCATCGTTATATGGTGCTGCCAACTGATATATATAGGTGTATGGATACTGTGAAGATAAGTTTGACATTTTTGTATTTAATGACTCAGCTTAACTATGTATAAAGTCATCACCATTGGTTATTGAATTTCCTTAAAAGTTTAATAACCACAGCAAGAAGCATGACTTTTTCTGACAATAAAAGACCTTTTTGTCAGAACTGTTATAGTTACGGCTGGTCTAGTTAATAAACTTGTGGCAATTAAATCAGTGGCACAAGCATATAACTGAAAAATTCAGTGTTGCTGAATCAAGGTATGAATTGTTATTAAATTCATGTTTTAATAGATGCAGCCAATTTTGTATCAATCACCTGACTCTAATCTGGCTCCTGTTTGATAAGTCCTAAACGAGCCAGCAGTTTTGCCTGGTTTGCAAGGTCGGTGCGATACTCTTGATTAGGAGGCTGCAACAGTATGTTACCACGCGAGAGCGTTAAAGCAGCAGCTTCCGGTGCAAGTTTATTTTAAAAATACACGTTAAGTTGATTAAAATATAGTAGTATTGATATTGACACAGTTACAAGCAAAAAGCAAGATAGTCTCCTATCGTTGTATTTCAATGCAAAAGATGGGCAAAGAAAGAATATTATGTCTGATTTAATTAACAAGCAAATCTTACTTAAAAGTCGCCCAGTCGGTGAACCAACCGAAAGTGATTTTGCACTTGTTGAAACATCAATTCCCGAACCAGGAAATGGCGAAATTTTAACACGCACAATTTATCTATCTCTCGATCCCTATATGCGTGGTCCGATCGGTGCTGGTAAATCTTATACAGCTAATGTAGAACTAAACTCCGCGATCGTCGGTGGTACAGTCAGCCAAGTAGTGAAATCAAATCATCCCCACTTTCAAGCCAGAGATTTTGTGCTTGATTATAATGGTTGGCAAACTTTTGGTGTGTCCAAAGCGGAATCAGTTCGTAAACTCGATCCCACTCAATTTAATGACCAAAGCGGGCAAAACCGTTCAGTTTCTGTTGGAGATAATGCAACTGGTAGCGCAATTATAACGGGAGATAGTAGCACTGCAAACGTCAATTTTCAACAAGTCAGTTTACCCGCACCTGCAAGCGTCAACATACAAGCAGAACTCAACGCCTTACGTGAGATACTAGCGAACATAGAAACCTCAGACCGTCATAAAATTGACAATGCCTTTGCGGATGCACAGGAGGAGTTAAATAAGCCACAGCCAGATAAAGATGAATAGGCAATTCTCATATAGAACAGAGCGTTATTGATTCTGTAGTAAAGATGCATCACTGATAACGCAATCGACTCGACTAACTCGGTTTGTTTTTTGCAAAATGAATAAGTAACCTTGCACTTAGCACTAGCGACTCTCAACCATCCACTGCATTTGAATTGTTAGACCAGCAAATCGGGAGTAAATCCAGCTCGGTGCTTACTTAAAGATAAAGCCACTACCAAAATCTATCCTTTCCCCGAAACTTCCATTAGACCCAATGACTAGGACAGTGCAGCACTCGCGGAGACGGCACGCTGAAAACAGGCAGACGCCAAACAAGGTTCTATCCCGGTCATTGGGTAGACCTTCACTGAAGATTAACTGTATCTCTTCCTGAGCTAAAACCTTAGCGCGTCCATGCCTATTTACTTTCCTCTAAATTACGTAATATAAATAACACATAAATAATGCGTAAATTCCAATAGCTGAAAAAACCAGGGAAGGTAAACGCTATTAACAGTAGTGCTTATTGTTGTGGTGGAGTGCTCCCACCATTACGGTCACGCAAGTATTGCCAGATTTGTTGTATTTCGCGTTGGCGTTCCTCCATCTGCCTACGAAACTCTTGACGGTCGAGTGCGGCTTGCTGACGGTCTTGTGCTGCTTCCTCTGCTAATCTGTTGATGTTGCGGGTAGTTTCTTCAGTAAGATTTTTGACAGTTTCTTTTAGTTCCTGAATATTGGCTACTAGCACATCAATGTTACCGTCATGTTGTGCGATGGTTTCATCATGCTGCTTGATTGTTTCGTCATGTTCTGCAACTTTTTCGCCAACGTTGACAAATAGGGTTTCTAACCTACTTAAACGTTCTTCTATGGTTGGTTGATTTATGGTCATAATGGAATGGTATTTGAAGTTTAAATCATTGTACCCACTAGAAGCGCTCTAGTGGGTCTTTTGTTATGCGTTGGGGTTACTTGCTTCTACCTCTACTTTTGGGTCAAGCCATTTCAATCCAGTCATATTTATTTTTTCAGGATTGGAAAGTACAAATATTTTTCCATTAGGAATATTTATTTGTAATCTCGCTAAAATCCATTGAGCAATTACTTTAGAAGCGAAACCACCTCCAGTACAGTCGTCTTGGGGGGGAGTTAACAACACAACAAAGGTATTTAGAGCGCTATCATAAGGCATCAGCCATAACTGTCATCCAATGTCGAAAGCGCAAGCTATAGTTAAAAATAACAATTTAAACGATCCAGAGTTAACTCTATCTACGTCGTGCTGCATAGCTGGTGCTGCGGAAACAGGAATCACTACAAGCTTTGGAGGGAGGGGCTAAAGCCTGCGGTTTTTGTCGTACAATACAAACAATGAAGCAGCAATAATAACCATTGTGGAAAATAAATTGCTGTAGCTTACCTTCCCAAGAGATGTAGAACACATGGCAGGAAGAAAAGATGATGGTAGTGCCGGTGATGCAAACTACGGCACAATTGGGAAAGACTATTCTATATACCGTCAGCCAGAACCACGGATAGCTGCGTTTATCAATGCTGCACTCGGCACAGCACGAACAGTGCTGAATGTCGGTGCTGGCGCAGGCTCCTATGAACCTTTGGATCGCGACGTGACCGCTGTTGAGCCTTCCGCGTCAATGCGAGCACAGCGACCCGCTCATCTAAGTGTTGCGATCGATGCCGTCGCCGAAAAGCTGCCATTCCCGGACAGCCACTTTGACGCCAGCATGGCGACATTCACCGTGCATCAATGGAGCGATCTGGACGCCGGACTGCACCAGATGCGGCGGGTGACGAAGGGTCCGGTTGTTGTCCTGTCGTGCGACCCCGATCTAGTGCAACAGTTTTGGCTGAACGCCTACGCCCCGGATGTGCTGGCGGCGGAGGCTCGCCGATACCCTGCCCTGCAACAGATTGGTTCGCTTCTTGGCGGTCGCGTGACCACCCTTTCAGTTCCTATCCCTCTCCACTGCAAGGATGGGTTCAACGAAGCCTATTACGGGCGTCCCGAGCGGTTGCTGGAAGATGGTGCCCGGTTGGCTTGCTCTGCATGGAGCTTCGTGAGCCAAGAAACTAGCCGCCGCTACGTCGATCGCTTACGCCGCGATCTCGACAACGGCACTTGGGATATCTGCCACAGTGCCTTGCGAACGCTGCCCGAGTTCGACGGTTCCTTGCGCCTTATCGTCTCCCAACCCTAGATGGTGTTATACACTTTGTGAATCCGAATTACAGCAGTTTTCACCTAAATGAACCATAGCATTTTCTTGTGGTACGGGCGTCCTCGCCCGTTCTGGATAAGAGGGCGGGATCGGACGCCCACCCTACTCCATGTGGTCTATTTACCTGAAAATGGCTGTAAGTGCAAACAAACCACAATAACTGCAACGTTTATTTCTTAATATTCATCTTCTGGATTGTACTCCACAACATCAGGTTGTAGATGCGGTTGTGCGGCAATAAATGCAGGATGATGCATACATATTTCATAAATTCGGCGAATATGAGGATATGGCTCTAAAGGGTATTTAAATCGCTCGGCATTATAAACCTGAGGTACGAGAAATATATCCGCGATCGTTGGAGCATCACTATAACAAAAACTGCCGCAAAATTTACTGTTAGCTAGAAGATTCTCAAGTGCGTTTAAACCTTCTCCTAGCCAGTGGTGGTACCAATTCATTTTTTCAGCATGATTTAAACCTATTGGGTCAGTCAAGTATTTACGAACTCTCATGATGCTTAATGGATGGATATCACAGGCTATCAAAAGGGCAATTTGTCTTGTATAAGCTCGTGCAAAAATGTCTAGTGGTAGAAGGGCAGGTTGCGGACGATATTCTTCTAGATATTCAATGATTGCTAAGGATTGGGTAATAACAGCTTCACCATCAATGAGGGTAGGAACTAATTTTTGAGGATTAGTTTTTTGGTAATTTGTTGTAAACTCTGGGTTACCTTTTCTTAATTCGGAAACACTTTTATACAAATAAGTAATTTTTTTGAGTTCTAGTGCAATCCGTACTCTATATGAAGCCGTTGAACGATAGTAGCTGTAAAGTTCTAACACGTAGATTCCTTAAAACTAAAAATAAATGTTCAGTACTTAGTGTATTGTTGGTTGCCCTCTCTGATTCAATGAACACAACTGGCTCTTTATCTAAAACAGAACACAAACCGCTCACTTCCTATCCCGCTAATGAGCAACCGTTCCTTCTGGTTGTTCAGTAATTGCTGCGTCCAATCGGTAAACCCACCATCCACAAGAAAATACTCGGTTCCCGATGAGTCACGACCATAAATATGAAATCCAGCATCGCGATAGTAGCCACGCCCAGATTCGCGGTCTCGATCGAAGGCAAAGGTGATTTGTGCGTATTTGGCAGCGAGTTTTTCGAGCACGAACGTTCGGAGTGTATTGTAGCGAGCTTCATCAAACGCGGTCAACGAGACACGCACGTCCGCGATCGCAAATCCGGCGTTGTTGGCTGCATTAAAGAGACGGAGATAGAATTCTAGATGTTCTGTGAGGGCATCAATCTCAAAGCGATAGGAACCTGTGTCACGCCCAGCCGTACAAAGAGCGAGTATACGAAAATGTGGGAATGATGCTGAACCATGCACTCCCTGAGTTCGTAGCAAGCGATGGCTGGCGCACAATTTTGTTGCTTCAAGGGGACGTGTGTGTTTGGCGGATAATGCTCGCCGCCGCGCACACTCCAGAGCCAGAACATTCGTCGCATCTGCGGTCACTTCGGTATTGCGAATGGTGGTAAGTACTTTGTTTTGATTGACTGTCGCCACGACCGAGTTTGTCCCAAGCGGACAGACAGGCGACAGTTCCAGCACCTCAAACCCTGGTGGGAGCAGAGAATAGGCGAGGCGATCGAATTCCAGTTGTTGCTGCGGACTTACACCCGACGGCGTGACAAAGCGATTTTGTTCATACTGCTTTAAGATGTCGCTGGGTCTGAGGTTAGCTGCACGTCGGCGATACACCTCTAGGAGGAGAGATTGTAAGTCTGACAAACTTAGCCGATTCGTTAAAATATCAAGGAGGTCTGGGGTAGCTGTAGCGGTGAGAATGCGCTCAAGAATTTTGTCTTCCATGTATTTAGTAATGCTAATAGTTTTTATTGTAATCTCAAAAGCCTTCCGTCAATGGCGGCTAATCCTGTAAAAATGAGTGCCATACCTGCAAAAGTATTCCAATCCAACCTTTCACCGAGGACAAAGACACCGAGTAAGAGCGCAGTAATTGGAATCAAAAAGCTTACCAATGAGACGTTAGTCGTACCTGCAACAGCAAGTATGCGGAAATAAATTAAGTTGGCGCTCGCGCTACCAAATAGACCTAGTAGGCAGCAAAGTGAAGCGCTCCGCGAGTTTATTCGTTCTCTTAAAAAGAAGCTGAAGGCATCCTAAAGGATGCGATCGGTTTTCATCCCCGACCTAAAGGTACGGGGTTTTCACCTGTATTTATTATAAAAAAGTAAGAACCACCCCATAATAAAGACAGAATGAACAGAAGCATCCATTCTCTAACCGCTCGTAAATGTCTACCCAAACCTACCCACAAGTGAACAGATCTGGACAAACACGGAGAAATAGCGGTCAATTTCTCCTCCCCTGAAGGATTTACACCTTCACTCACTGACGGGGCTTTCATTTCCATCCTTGTGCTTGAGCTTGGGTTATCTCTTGAAGACCTGTGTCAACCAAAGCGTCGCCAGTAGAACCTGTTAGATTGGGTGAATGTCAACAATACCAATGCTTACATTAGTATTGCTCTAAAACCTTGACTTGTATGCAAAGACGTGTTTACGAGTATTTGGTTTGACCCAAAATTTGCAAAGCCTTTCTCGCTAGTCTTGGTTAAGAACTCATCATAAATTAATCGCCCTCTGAAAGTCAACTTTTCATCCATTAATAAATCTTAAAATTTGTTCAGAATCTAGTTGGACTCTGATGTTAATTGAAGTCAACGAACCTTCTCAAAAAGGCGAGTATTGGGTAAATGTGGGTAGTAATTAAGTGACAGTTACCAGCCCTCATAGTTGAGTTCTTGACAGATTGGGTTTTCATTTAGTATTGCCAGCAGACTTGATTTTGGATGAGTCTTTATGATACTGTTTATCCAGCCTAAACTACTATTAGTCGATAAATTTATCGTATTTTGCTTGATTGACAGCGTGCTTGTCACTCTACGTTGCTACAGTTTGCAAGAAATGGGAATCACCCTTTATGCCAAAAGACTGGTTAGAATGGCACGATCTCTATAATACTGAACCAAAGCTGCAACAGCGCTTAGAAATCGTGCGGGAATACATATCCTACAGCTTGGATGCATCTCCACCAGGAAGAATCCGTGTAGTTAGTGTTTGCGCTGGTGATGGACGGGATTTGCTAGGAACCCTAGCCAATCATCCTCGCGCCCAAGATGTCTATGCAAGACTCGTTGAGCTAAACCCGAATTTAGTTGAACGTGGAAAAACAACTATAGAATCATTGGGTCTGGCAAAGCAAATAGAATTTATCAATGATGATGCGACGATCTCTGCTAACTATGTAGGAGCAGTACCAGCAGACGTTGCGATCGTATGTGGTGTCTTCGGCAATCTTGCTGATGAAGCCGAACTCCAACGCTTGCTAGACAATTTGAGATTTCTCAGCAAACAAGGTACTTTTGTTATCTGGACTCGCGGACACTCTAACGGTATTCCCTATTCCGATGACGTGCGGCAATTTTTGCAAGCATTTGAATTTGAAGAAGTGAAGTTCAAACTTACCGCCACAGGAGATATGGGCGTAGGTATTCATCGTTACCTTGGTGAAAATTTACCTGCACCCAAAGAGCAACAATTATTCGTATTTTCTGGCATTCCCAATAAAGCGAGGTAATACGATCGGATAAGCTTGCGTCAGGCTCTTTTACCAGACGGACTACAGGGTAGAATGAATGCCAGTATCCGCTTTATGATTTGGGGTCTGCTTCGGTGTGGGGGCATTGTTGGGGGGAAGACTGGGTGACACCATCGGGTTACGAGCTTCACTTTGGGTAGGAGCACTAGGCACCAGTGTAGCATTTTTGTAGGTATTTTTCTCGCCAGTACGTGTTTTGTATGAACCACCTGTTCCTGAGGTATTGAGTACTTACACATCTACACAATCTTTTATTGATAGGAGTTAAGAATTATGGTACAAACTTCTTTCGTCCGCAATGGTAGTCTTGTTAAGCCACCAACCTTCACTTCTGTGGAAGCAGAGCGTCGCCATCGCCAAGAACGTTTAGCAGCTGCTTTAAGAGTTTTTGCTCGCTTCGGTTTTGTCCAAGGGCTAGCAGGACATATTACAGCCCGCGATCCCGAACTCACTGACCATTTTTGGGTCAACCCCTTTGGAGTTCATTTCAGTCGCATTCGTGTTTCAGACTTGATCTTGGTCAATCCTCAAGGTGACGTTGTTCGAGGTGATGGTCTACTGAATCAAGCAGCTTTTGCTATTCACTCACAAATCCACGAAGCCCGTCCAGATATCATCGCTGCGGCTCATGCTCATTCTTTTTATGGGAAAACTTGGTCATCACTAGGTCGATTGCTTGACCCCATTACCCAAGATTCTGCTGCCTTTTATCAAGATCATGCTTTATTTGATGATTTTAAAGGCATTGTGTTGGAAACAAGTGAAGGAAAACGCATTGCTCAAGCACTAGGCGATCGCAAAGCTGCAATCCTCCGCAATCATGGACTGTTAACCGTAGGACACAGTGTAGACGAAGCCGCTTGGTGGTTCATCCGTCTAGAAGATGCAGCTCAATCCCAATTGTTAGCAGAAGCTGTAGATAAACCCATTCCCATCGACCACGATATTGCCCTAGGGATTCAAAAACGTAATGGTTCTCACGAAGCAGGTTGGCGTGGATTTCAGTATTTGTGGGATGAAATTACTCACGCTCAACCAGATTTGTTGAATTGATGGAGATTGAGGAATACCATGCGTGGATTTTAGATTTTGGATTGATATCATGTCCGGTTAAACAATTGTGATTTACCTCACGCAAAGGCGAGGCAGCGCGTTGCTCTGGTTACCACCAGTTGTAGCGCCTGCCGTCGCAAAGACGCGAAGAAGTTTGCTGAGGTTTTATGATGACTAATTTGCCGGACATAATATGAGAAAGTTGTCCTTAGACTTCATCTCAACCAATCTATCTATCCCATTCTTTTTTCAATTTGGTATAAAAATTTTGCCTAACCATCATCTATACAGACAATCTGAACGATGAGCCTCAACCACCGCCCTGGTTCAATTGCCGATTGGCATCGCTTTGCGGCTCCAACAGACTTTGCCCTCAGCCCCCTTTCCCAAGCATTAAAGCAGCCTGTATTGCTGGGTTCTTTATTAGTGTAAATTAGTTAGAGAAAGTTTGTTATGACAGACATCAAAAAAGTAAGCGAACAGTTTAGTGCAGGCGGACAAATTACCCCTGAAGAATTGGAACAGGCAGCAAAAGAAGGGTTCAAATCTATAGTAAACCTGCGTTCTCCTCAAGAAACTGGCTTTCAAGCTGACGAACAGGAACAGGCACTAGCCGCAGGACTTGATTATACCAACATTCCATTAAATCCTTCCGAACCAAATCAGGAATTGGTAGATAAAGCAATTCGAGAAATTGAGAATTTACCCAAACCAATTTTAATTCACTGTGCTGCCGGAGCTAGGGCAAGTGCTGTTGCTTTAATTGCTACTTCAATTCAAGACGGTTTGACACCAGAGGAAATTACTGCTAAAGCTAAAGAAATTAATCTGAAATTAGATCAACCTCACCTAAAACAATTCTTAGAGCAACAAACTAAGAATAAGGCAGAGGAGTAAAAATGTTTAAGGCTTTAGCTTTGGCTTGGCTGTTACTGTTTTTTGGGGACTTTCTTTCTACCTTCTGCTACCACGTACCCGAACATGTTTTTGGTAGTCTCCACCTAAAAACACACCACTCTGCAAAGAAAGAATTCCGTCACTACGCTATTGTGATGTTCAATTACCAGATTCTTTTAGATGGTTTTCTAGGTGCTTTACCGTATATACTGGTAGCATTAGTTTTATGGTCTTTTTCTCCCGTCGGCGTAGTCTTTGGAATGCTTTTTGGTCAGTTTCATGTCTGGTGGAGACATACCAGCGTCATCAGTTGGCAAACTCCGAAGTCAGTGAATTTTTTGTGTCAGATTCTGTTCATCACAACTCCCGAGCAACATTGGCTTCACCATCAAAAAACTAACGTAAGCTTTGGCGATATTTTTACATTCTTTGACCAACCTGCTAAAGTTTGGTTGTGCTGGCTACGCTTTCTTAGACTGCACCTGCGTTCCTCACTGATTCAGCCTGAGTAGTAATTCTTTTTTGAAGATTGCATTGACAAATCTTAATCTCCCCCATTACCGCCGTAGGTAGTGGGGGAGATTAAGATTTGTGGAGTTTGGTTTCTTTATCCGAGCATATATTCATCTGACACTGCTCGCCGTCTGAAAGGGAGTAAAGTTCTTCCTTTGATATGTCGAGCCAGCCAATCTTCCAAGTCAGCTAACATTTCCTGATAATCGAGATCCCGATGAAGGGCATGACGGCTTTGAGGATATTCGTAACGCTCTTTGTCTGGGAAGCTAATCTTTTCAAAGAAGACACGACTGCCTTCAGGAAGAGCTACTCGATCGGCTCCACCATGAAGAATCAAGATTGGTACAAGTAAATCATCTGCATGGGATTGAATCCAAGCGATCGCGGCTAAAAACTCTGTCGCCAGACGTGCACTCCCCCAAGAATGCATG
The DNA here is from genome assembly GCF_045865695.1 of Scytonema hankhaensis NUACC26. Lineage (NCBI taxonomy): Bacteria > Bacillati > Cyanobacteriota > Cyanophyceae > Nostocales > Scytonemataceae > Scytonema > Scytonema hankhaensis. The sequence continues at coordinate 18,824 of NZ_BAACAP010000254.1, read as the reverse complement.
AGTCGATCTTGAGTGAAAGTCGCTAGCACGTTCTGATCCCTTGAAACTGTAGCGCCAGCAAAACCAGTATTGAGTGCGAAGCGTGGCATCACTTGTGAGAGTGTGCGCCCCAAGCTCAACTTGACGGGTGAAACGCCAACCCTTCCCAAGGGTGGAGCCATTGTAATCACACCCTGTACTACGGTTGGAAAACGTAGTACATAGTCTAAAACGATCGCTCCCCCCAGACTGTGACCTAAGAGAAAGCGTGGGTATCCTGGATGTTGTACCTCAATCAATTTAAAGAAGGCTTTGAGATCTTCTCGAAACTCAGACCAAGTATTGATATGTCCTCGCTGACCTTGTGAGCGTCCATGTCCACGCAAATCCAACCCATAGACAGCATATCCAGATCCGACGAGATGCTCAACTACGTTGCTAAACAAACCACTATGACTTCCTAATCCATGTATAATCAGTACTATTGCACAAGGATTACCGAGTGGATGCCAGCTTTGGTAATAGAGGTTCAGTCCTCTAAATCCTTTGAGGCTCCCTAAGCGATGTTCCATTATTAAAATCTCTGCTTACAATTATTGCTTTTGGCATTATTGAATCACAGATGCTTTAACATTGCTGGTAAAGTTGATTACTAAAGCTTGAAAGTTTAATTTTGGTAAGATTTTTTATGATAGTGTGTATATGTTGTAAAATCCAATTAGTCAATCGATTTAGCGTATTTTAATAAACCTACAGCGTACTTGTCGTTCTGCAAAGCCACAATTTGCAAGAAATGGGAATTACCCCTTATGTCAAAAGATTGGTTGAAATGGCACGATCTTGCCCTAGGGATTCAAAAACGTAACGGGACTCACGAAGCAGGTTGGCGTGGATTTCAGTATTTGTGGGATGAAATTACTCGCGACCAACCAGATTTATTAGATTGAAGAATTTTACGTAACTACTGAAATATACAATTTGAGCAATGACCCTTAGCCATTACCCTGGTTCGATTGTCGGTTGCGATCGCTTTGCATCTCCAATAGACTTTGAGCTTAGTCCTCTCTCCCAAGCCCTAAAGCAGCCTGTATTGCTAGGGTTATTTCTGCCAATCCAAGCAGGTGGTTGGAGTGCCTCCACATTACCACGCACTACAGATTGGAGCTTTGAGTACAATAAAGCTCTTGTGCTGCACGCCGAGGCACTGGGCTTTGACTTAGTGTTTGCACTGTCACAATGGCTACCCAAAGGTGGTTATGGTGGTGTGTTCAACGGTCAAGCGTTAGACTCATTTATGACTACAGCTGCCCTAACGAGTCTGACGTATAAAATTCTACTCATCTCCACTATCCATGTGTTATATGGACCAATTCATCCATTACACTTTGCCAAGTATGGTGCAACGCTAGACCATATATCAGGAGGTCGCTGGGGTATTAACGTAGTAACTGGGCATCGTGCTGTTGAACACGAGATGTTTGGTTGGGAACGCATTGAGCACGACCATCGTTATGAACTTGCAGCCGAGTTCATCGAAGTAGTACAACGCCTGTGGGGTGATGACGAAAACTTTTCATTTGAGGGCAAGTCTTCGTGGAAACTCCACAACGCCTTTGTTACACCTAAGCCGAAATACGGTCGTCCAGTCTTAGTCAATGCCACAGGATCGGACGCCGGTATCTCCTTCGCCGCACGCTATTCTGACATCGTGTTCATCACTAGCCCAGGAGGCTCGGACTTTGCCAGTGCCATTAAATTACTGCCCGCACATACTGAAAGAGTTAAACAAGCAGCACGGGATATTGGACGCGAAGTACGAACACTCCTTAACCCCATGGTAATCAGCCACGAAACTGAACGCGAAACTTGGGCTTACTATGATGCTATAGTCGCCCACGCCGACTCAGATGCGCCTTTGGGTTTTAGTAGATTTGACAGCGACGCTCACGCTTGGAAGGGTCGCCGGGGTATTGATGCACCAAAACGTCGAGCTATTGGTGGTAACATTGAGGTTATTGGTACGCCCGAACAGGTTGTCGAACAGTTTTTACAACTGAAAAAGGCAGGTGTTGACGGCTTGCAATTGAGCTTTTTTGACTTTAAGAAAGACCTAGAATTTTTTGGCGATCGCATTTTACCGCTCATGAAACAAGCGGGTCTTCGGTTATAAGATACTCATAAGTTAATATGTCCAACCATATAAAACGCGACAATTTTTTAGGTTTGGGTATATCAACAGCAATTTTAGCTGCTTGCAGTAAATTTGTTAACACCATATTAAATACACTTGGGTGTAGATTTAATTGATTGCTCTGCTATTTCTATGCGATTTCCAGCAGGATCGCGTAGAAAGAAGCGATTTAGCCCCGGTACTGGAAAGCGATCGCCAATTATTTCCACTCCATGTTTTTGTAAGTGTTGTTTGAATGCTTTTAAATCCTGTACTAAGTAGCAAATGTGTCGCCGAGAAGTTGCGTTATCTGGGTTTTTCTCTATACTAAGGTGAACCTGAATATCTCCCAGAACATACCAAGCACCCCCATTAGCCTTAATTGCCTCAGGTTTGTCTATTTCAGTAAGTCCCAAAACTTTGCTGTAGAAAAATAGCATTGCATCTTCTACTTCAGGCGAATATGTCACTTGAATATGAGCGATCGCATCCAACCACATATGTACATCCTCCTATTTTTCGGTATAAATTCAATTTTTATTTAACTTGTGAAATTAAACCCATATCTAAGTATATGGGATGTAGAATCTTTTTCATTTGAGATTTGAATTATGAGTTATAGACACTTTGCGATGAGAAAAGGTATTATGGGAATGCTCTGGTATAGATTTAACACCATTAAAGAAAGAGAAGTTTTGCATAACGTTGTGCGATCGCAGACTGACAACAGTGGTAAAACACATTTACAAGGAATTGAAATTATGTCAATTCTGCTTGAGGAAAATATTTTAGATGTTAATCCGGGTGTGTTGGGTTAACTATGTTTGACAAGTATCCTGGAGAGCTAAATGTACATAGCAAAGTAGTCCTCATAGATTTCAGTATTGGTCGATAGTGTCAGTTCTACTTTTTCACGATCTGCATCCGCCGAACTCTTACCATTGCTCAGACTCGCTTCTGGCATGAAATCGCCACAGTATTCATTGGCGGGTACGGCTTCGTTCATCTTTTTGGGATAGCTCAAACCTAGATGGCTCATGATTGTGATAAATTGATCGCGGCTACGACCAGCAAATCGGGGATTGAGGCGTTTTTCTTCGCCAATCGTGGAAACGGTGCGCCCTTTGTAGTCATGGGCGGGATAAACTAGGGTTTCCTCTGGGAGAGTAAATAACTGTTGCGTCACCGTATCGTACAGAATGCCCGCATCTCCTGATTGGAAGTCTGTACGTCCACAGCCCCGAATTAATAAGGCATCCCCTGTTAATAGATGAGTGTTGTTGACTAAATAAGCCAGATGGCTATCGGTGTGCCCTGGTGTGGAGATCGCCTCAATACGTACCGTCCCCACAATTAAGGTTTCGCGATCGACAAGGGAGCGATCTGCAGACCGAGCAGTACTATTTAGGGGCACCATTACCTGACAACCCGTTTGCTGTCTCAGTTTACCTGCCCCGGTGATATGATCGGCATGGATGTGAGTTTCCAAACAGTAGCGCAGGGTCAACCCCAAGTCATCCAGCGCTTGTAAATCACGGTTAACCTGCTCCAATACTGTATCAACCAGCACCGCTTCTTTCGTTTGACTGTCCGCAATCAGATAGGTGTAGGTGCTCGATTCCGGGTCAAAGAATTGGCGAAACAACAGCGTTGACTGGGGGATGGTTGGTCGAGGAGCGTTGCTGTCTTGTTTAATGGCGCGAGAAAAGGGTGAAACGGGACGTACCCGCACTGGGAGTGACTGCAACAAAGTTACCGCTAGTGCCTGTGCCTGCTCGCGCAGTTCTGGGACGGCGATCGTTTCAAACAAATTGCCTTTGCGCGGCGTACCCAAGGTATAGAGTAGGGTTGAACGGTTGTTTTGAGCATCGAATACGACACCATCAGCAGCAGTATCCAACCCCAAGCCAATGTCGTTGGGGCGGATCAACCCCTGGTCACGTAAATTGGCAATCAGGGGTTGGGGTGAGCGACGATAATCTGCGTGTACCCCGGTGCAATTCACCACACGGCTAACCTGCAAGATCCAATTTGTTGTCGTTTGGCGTCGGCGAACTGTCACTGCTACCCCGTCAGATGCCGTTTGATAGTCCTGAATGCGTCCGGAGGTAATAGTTAGTTGCCCTGAATCCAGCATTGCCTGGATAACCTTGCCAATTTCGGGGGCAATTCGATGCCGATGTACATCCCAATAGGGGGTGACATGGCGCAAAAAACGCTGCTGCTCCACGCGGAGCAGTTGTTGCCAGAGTTGCTGGGTGATGGGACGCAGGGAATCAATTACCGCTCGCCAATCGTACCCCTGCTCCATTGCCGTCTGCACTTCAGTGCGAATGCGCCGCAGCAAGCCCCGAGTCGTTTTAGGTGCGGTGTCTGGGGTTAGGAAGGCGGGGTAGGGTTTTGTTGATTGATGCGGCAGCGGAAACAAGCCCCGGCGAGACACGGCATCAATTTTGCCCCGATGGTTGCGCTCGTGGAGTGCCACTACCATATCCACCATAGTCAGTCCAGTGCCAATCAGCAATACAGGCGCATCCGGCTCAAGCTCTGCTAACGCATCGGCTGACCAGGCATGGCGTAGGTAGGAGTTGTTGGTGCGATCGTTCTGCTGTGATGCTATAGGTTGAGACACTGGGGGAGGAGTGGGCGCATTTCCTACTGCCAGCACAATTTTATCTGCCACGAAAGTACGGCTGCTCCGCAAGGAGACGATTACTTGTTTGGCTTGTGGCTCTACTGCTACCACTTCATCGATGACGCGCTCCAGCCGAACGTTACTCGAAGCCGTGGCTTCAGCTTCCTCCAGAATGGATTGGATATAAAGCCCGTAGATCTGACGGGGAATGAAGCTGCTGGCGTTCAAGTCATTGGGTAGGAATGCTGCCAACTCGCTGCGGTTATACTGCAGCCAGCGCAGCAGATGACCGGGATCGTCGGGAAAGGCACTCATCTTGCCTGCGGATACATTGAGCAAATGGCTGGTGGTGTCGGTGCTGTAGGCAACTCCCTTGCCAATTTCGTGACTGCGCTCAATCAGCTCGATCAGCAGGGGTCTGTTGGCAGTTTTTAACAGGTGAGCCGCTACTAAAGAACCACTAAAGCCTGCGCCGACGATCGCGATCGTGGTGGTTGAAGGATGTGCTATCAGGACATTAGAATCAATCACGGTGCTTAATATAGTGTATGGCAACAAATGTTCGAGTAGCAGACTTTTGCTACTAACAAAATCCTATATGACATCTCCTCAGCCACTAATGCTTTAATTAAACGCTTGTGGTAAAAATAATTTAGTTTATTATACTACATATTTATCAGGTTTTGTGTGTATGATTCAACCTGTAACACCCAACCACCAGACCTCGATCGCAAGCAGCGGTTGAACAGTAAGCCCTTCTGACAAATACCAACACTTGTTAACCTGCATATTCCTGTTTATCGATAATATTATCGTACTTTTATTGAGCGTATAACTCTTCTGGAAAGAAAAGTCTTTCTGTAAATAAATTTATAGAGAGCTTGACGCAATTCTGGGAATACCTTTGACATCTTAACTTAGGTTCTTCCGTAATTTTGGTATGCCTGTTAAGACAGAGTAAGAGAGTCAATTAAGTATAAAAATAGACAAATAAAAAAGCATTTATTTGGTTTTAGTATCTTTTTTACCAACTTAGTTGTTACCAATAAAATTCTTTTTTTACTTGTTAAGTAGGTAGATTAAACTATAGTTTTAAAAGACTTGATAAACAGCAAAAATACTTTCAAAATATTGATTGATAACAATTAAATCCTCCTATTGTATGGGTGTTTACTCAATACTAATTCTTGCGGGAATTTTCTTGCTAGCTAGCATTATTAGCGTTATTGCTGGTAGCACTTCCCTCATTACCGTACCAGTCATGCTTGAGTTTGGAGTTGAGCCGTGTATCGCCATTGCAACTAATATGCTGGCATTAACCTTAATGAGTATTGGTGGAACACTACCTTTTCTTGGTAAAAACGCGATCGATACTAGACGGTTACCATTGCTGATATTCTTGACTCTTATCGGGTCAATTTTGGGTGCATTACTTATTCTTGTTATCCCATCAAAATCAATGCCACTTATTATTTCTATCTCTACGATCGCAGTCGCTGTATTTTCAATTACTAACCGTAATGCAGGACTAGTTCCAGTAGAAGGAATACCTTCACCAATAACTGAAATTGCTGGTTATACAGCTACTTTTATACTTGGTATCTATGGTGGTTTTTTCAGTGGAGGTTACGTAACTCTACTTACAGCAGTCTATGTAATGCTATTTCGGATGACTTTTGTTGAAGCAATAGCAACTACTAAACTGATTAATATTTGGCGAGCGATCGCACCAATTCAAGAGTCACCATTAGCAGTGTGCGATGCCCAAAGTATTGCACCAAAAGACCTTGTGGCTAGAGATCTTTTGTACCCTAATTACGCTGGTGAAACCTACTCAATCACCTATAACCCATCACACAATTGGTTCTACTTCCCCCAAATGCAACCAGACGAAGCGCTATTTATTAAGTGCTTTGACTCTGCAGAGGATGGAAGGGCGAGGTTTGCTGCTCATACGGGATTTGACGACCCCACAAGCCCTCCAGATGCTCCGCTACGTCAGAGTGTTGAATTACGGACGATAGTTTTCTATCCTGATTAGCTTTTCTACAAAGCATTGGAGAAGATTTTACTGAAAATGTGGCAGTTGCCAACAGCAACTGCTAGTTCTTTTTCTAAACCGCTTGATTTTTACATAACTATATGACATCATACTTGATATGATAAAGTTCAGTATCCCGATGAACTTACTGGATTTTTAGCCTCAACTACCAGCAACCTTTAAATTTGCTTGCTGTTAATCACCTTATTTTGTGAGTTTGGAGGATTGTGTATGCCATCCATAACGTTGAGCGTATCCACTGTTAAGCCTCTAGGCGATCGAGTTTTCATTAAGGTTAGTGAGTCCGAAGAGAAAACGACAGGCGGTATTCTTCTGCCTGATAGTGCCAAAGAAAAGCCTCAAGTGGGTGAAATTGTTGCAGTGGGTCCTGGCAAGCTGAATGATAATGGCACTCGTCAGGCAATTGATATTGCAGTTGGGGATAAAGTTCTCTACTCCAAGTATGCTGGTACCGACATCAAGCTTGGTACGGAAGAATATGTCCTGTTATCCGAGAAGGACATTCTTGCGATAGTTTCATAGTCATTGGGGATTGGGGATTGGGAATTGGTCACTGGTCACTGGTCACTGGTCACTGGTCACTGATACAACAACAAAGGACAAAGAACAAATATGGCAAAGCGCATCATTTACAACGAAAATGCTCGTCGTGCATTGGAAAAAGGAATTGATATTCTAGCTGAGGCAGTAGCTGTTACCCTCGGTCCTAAAGGTCGTAACGTTGTTTTGGAGAAGAAATTTGGCGCTCCTCAAATTGTCAATGATGGAGTCACCATCGCCAAAGAAATTGAACTGGAAGATCACGTTGAAAACACTGGTGTATCCTTAATCCGTCAAGCTGCTTCCAAAACTAATGATGCAGCAGGAGATGGTACCACAACTGCAACCGTTTTGGCTCACGCTATTGTTAAAGAAGGATTGCGGAACGTTGCTGCTGGTGCAAACGCCATTCAACTCAAGCGTGGTATCGATAAAGCCACAGGTTTTTTAGTGGACAAGATCAAAGAACACGCTCGTCCCGTCGAAGACTCTAAAGCGATCGCTCAAGTTGCTGCCATTTCTGCTGGAAACGATGAAGTTGTGGGTGCTCTAATTGCAGAAGCATTAGATAAGGTTGGTCGTGAAGGAGTAATTTCTCTAGAAGAAGGTAAGTCAGTCACCACCGAATTAGAAGTCACAGAAGGGTTGAACTTCGACAAGGGATATATTTCTCCCTATTTTGCAACGGATACCGAGCGGTTAGAAGCAGTGCTAGACGAACCTTTCCTGTTGTTAACCGATAAGAAAATTGCTTTAGTTCAAGATTTAGTACCCATTCTCGAGCAAGTAGCGCGTCAAGGCAAACCCTTGGTAATTATTGCCGAAGACATTGAAAAAGAAGCTTTGGCAACTTTGGTTGTTAACCGCTTACGTGGTGTGTTGAATGTAGCTGCTGTGAAAGCACCTGGATTTGGGGATCGCCGTAAGGCTATCTTGGAGGACATTGCCATTCTTACAGGGGGACAGTTAATTACAGAAGATGCTGGTTTGAAGTTGGATGCTACCAAGCTCGATCAACTCGGTAAAGCTCGCCGAATCACCATTACCAAAGATAGCACCACCCTTGTTGCTGAAGGTAACGAGCAAGCTGTAAAGGCGCGGGTGGAGCAAATCCGTCGGCAAATTGAAGAAACCGAATCTTCTTATGATAAGGAGAAACTGCAAGAACGTTTGGCAAAGCTAGCAGGCGGGGTTGCGGTCGTTAAGGTGGGTGCTGCCACTGAAACTGAACTCAAAGACCGCAAACTCCGCCTAGAAGATGCGATTAATGCTACTAAAGCTGCTGTTGAAGAAGGTATTGTTCCTGGTGGTGGTACGACGCTGGCACATCTGGCTCCTGGATTAGAAGACTGGGCAAAGTCTACCCTAGTGGGTGAAGAATTGACGGGGGCATTGATTGTGTCTCGAGCATTGGCTGCTCCCTTGAAGCGGATTGCAGAGAATGCGGGTCAAAACGGTGCAGTCGTTGCGGAGCGAGTCAAAGAGAAGGACTTCAATGTAGGCTACGACGCAACAACTGGCGAGTTTGTGGATTTGTTTGAAGCAGGGATTGTTGACCCCGCGAAGGTGACCCGTTCGGCTGTGCAGAATGCAGCGTCAATTGCAGGCATGGTGTTGACCACCGAAGCAATTGTAGTTGACAAGCCAGAACCGAAGGATGCTGTTCCTACCGCACCTGGTGCTGGTGGCTTGGGTGGCGATTTTGATTACTAATTTTTATATCAAGCAGTAACGGTTAAAATTTTCTCCTCTTCGTTAAATCTCTAGAGGCGGTTTGCTCCAAATGTTGCGATACGGCTTTAGCCGTTAAGCTTCGCTTATCGCCTCTTTTTTCTTGTGAATTAACCTTTTTCTTCTCAATACATGAAAATGTTATGGAACCCCAGATGAACGCGGACGAACGCAGATAAATTTTTAGCTCATTTAAGTGAGAACCTCTGTATCATTAATTTTAATTTTTATTTGATAGGTCACGATTCTAATTCTCGCTTATATTCTTCCCAACTAATACTAGTATCATTTTTAACGTCATTAATAGCTTGAATATCTTCTTCATCTTCAGCCTTACGAATATTTAACAGTTCTATGACATCTTCTAAAGTGTCTTCATAAGCCTGTTCTAATTTTTCGGAGATTGCTTTTAGCAACGCTTGTCTTTTAGTTATGGTTTCCATTTTTATATTCTTAATCAATTTAATACCTTAATTAACTTCTAAAACCTCTTCTATTAGCTAATTGAATGTTCATTCAGTGAAATCGTAGCATAACTGTTTGGAAGCAGCAAACGGGTGGACATATTAGTCATCTAACTAACTATTGCTAGTAACTACGGTAAAAGTTTTCTCCTCTTCGCTAAATCTTTAGAGGCGATAAGCGAAGCTTATCGCCTCTATTTTCTCTTGTGAATCAACTTTTCTCTACTCAGTAACGCAATCCCTAATGTGACTATAACAATCCCTACACTCTGAATCACGTTTAAAGTTTCGCTAATCGTTGCCCATGCAACCAGAGCCGTTAATGCTGGGCTGCTAGAGCCGATAATAGAAGCAGTATTTGCGCCGCTCTTGCGAATTCCTAAATTGTATAGAGAGTGCCCGATAAAGCTCGTCAAACCCGAAAAAAGACTGCCAACCCACATAGGTGTCCAGTCAAGTTGGGTAGTGCTAGGTGGAAACAACAATAAACTAATACCAGAGAGCAGCAAAGTTAAGGCAAAACTAATCCACGTAAAGGGAACGGGATGGAATTTTTCTAGACATTTTTGGGCGATGACGTTGTAGAAGGCGTAAACTATCCCAGACACAACACTAGCACAAATGCCAATCGTAATGGTATTACTACTGTAGCTAGTAGAAGAATGGGGAATAATCAGAACACCGCCCCCCAGAATAATACTCATCACTAGCCAACGGAAGAGTGTAGGGCGATCGCCAAAAAACTTCCACGACAGTAGTGCTGTGAAGACAGGATAGGTGAAGAAGAGCGCAATTGCAATGCCAGTAGGAATCAAGCCAATTGCAATGTAGAGTAAAGCAATATACACAAACATGAGAATTCCACAGCTAGAGGCTTGGAGCATAACGTCCAAGCGTTCTCGCTTGAACAAACTTAGGAATTCTTGAAGAGCAGATGGATAGAGTTTGAATGCTACAGAAGCCATAAGTGGAACTACCAGTAGCATTCGCATAAACATCAGCAAAAATGAATTCTGAAAATCTGGTTTAACGTATCCACCAAGTAAAAATAAACTCAGTATGAGATGTTCTGAAAATAAAACTCGGACAGCAACGTTATGCAATGACAAGAACAAGGAGGATAAAAGAACGATCGAGATGCCCAACAAGGTTAAAAGTTCCTTTAGTAGCGACTCTTGTGCTTTACCATAACCATGTCCTGCTCCACAAGAGTATTATCCGATATTAAAAACTACCGCACTTTAAACCCCTGGAGTGTGTCCACCATCAACAAGAATCTCAGCACCTGTAATAGAAGCAGCAAGGTCAGACACTAAAAACAGTGTTAATGCAGCGATTTCTTCTGGTTGGGCGATTCTTTTGAGAGGAATTCCTTGTAAAGTTTCTGCTTTTGCTTGCTCAACTGTAATCCCACGAGCTTGAGCGTTTTGTTCTGCCAAGCGTTCAGCCCGTTCGGTAGCGGTCGCTCCGGGCGAAATAGCATTAATCCGAATGTTATACTCAGCTAACTCTTTAGAAATTCCCCGCGTGAAGTTCAGCAAAGCAGCGTTAGTTGTGCCACCAGGAAGGAAGCCAGGACGGGGTGTCCGACCTGCACCGCCAATAATATTGACAATTCGTCCATCTCGCCGATTTTTTTGATGGGGAACAACAGCTTTTACTAGGCGAATGTAACCCAATAATTTTAGGTTCCAAGCGTCTAGAAATACATCATCGCTTAGTTCCAGAAAAGACCCTGCACGAGCTGACCCTGCATTATTGACTAAGATATCAATTTGTCCAAACTGTTCCAGTGTAGTTGAGACAACTTTATCAACACTTTCTACTTGTGTCAGATCGGCTGCGATCGCAATGACTTTCGCTCCTGGTGTGGGTAGGGACTGAATAGCACTGACTGCATTCTCTAATCGTTCTGGGGGTTACGAGCAGCAATGGTCACATTCACACCTTCACTATACAGGGCTTTGGCAATGGCTAAACCAATACCCGCACTACCACCTGTAACAATTGCTGTTTTACCTGATAGATGTAGTTCCAAGCTCATGAGATTAATTCCTCGATTTGGTGGTCTAACTATTTACTGTCTGTAACAAATAATTTACTAGTGGTTCGCCACGTAAGTTTTCATGGGTGGAACGGATTTTTTCTCTCTAGTCTCTCTCGTTCCCAGGTAGAACCTGGGAATGCGGACAGCGAGGCAGAGCCTCGCCATAGAGGAGGCGGAGCCTCCCGTAAGGCATTCCTAGGCGGAGCCACCGGATCGAGGTGATACAAACTTTCGACAGATCCTCAAAATTAATGTGGTGCAGCACTAGTTCTTCTGATTTGTAACTCTTAAAGTTTCTTGAGAAAGAGTTGTAATAACCTCTGCGATCGGACGCTCGCGATCGCGTTCTTCTGGTGTTTCTTTGCCCAAAGACGTTTCTTTGACTAGGCGATAAACATCAGCTGCTCCTTGGAAAATTCGCTCTGTTAACTCTAACGCTTCAAAGGTTTCTGCTATTTCTTCCATTTCCCCGATCCACCGATGTGCTTTTGGCGTCATAGATGGAATAGAGCGGGAGAGTATTTTTGCTAGTTCTGGTTGACTGCTCAATACTTCGTCCCAGAGTTGTCGATCTAAACCAAGGCGATGAGCTGCAATGAGTAATTCTGTGCCAATTGCTGTCAGTCCTTTTGTCAAGGCTGCATAGCACATCTTCAAACCAGAAGCATTACCAATTTCGTTGCCAATCTCCCGTATATCTAATCCATAATCCCGTAGTTGTTGGAGTTCAACTGCCTGTTTTCCTGATGCATAGATGCGGGTGCGATTGGGTACTCGTGGAGGCGGTCCAATGATTGATGCATCAACAAATTGTCCACCTTTGGATTCGATAATATGGGCAATACTTTTTACTTTTTGGGGTGATATGGCGTTACAGTCAACGTATAAAATGCTTTTACCTGTACTGCCTATTACCTCAGCCACTCGTTCTGCTGCTTCAGTCGCGGCGGCGGGTACTAAAACTGATAGCACTACATCTGATTCTATCACCAGTTGTTTAAGGGAACCGACATCCTGGACGTTAGCTGCTGCTGCTAATTGTCGAGTGCGATCGCTCCGTTCATCCAAAGCAGCAATTGTCTTTAATCCATGTTGATGGAGTACAGCTGCTATTGCCTGCCCCATGTCACCCGGACTTAAAATACCAACAGTTTGAATTTGCATGGAAAGCTTGATTCCAAAATGCTACTCAAAGAGTACTAACATACTTCGTTAGACCCAACTCCCTGTACTGATTGTTCAGCATAAGCTCAAAGCTTGAGTTACGAAACAAAGTACGGTAATCTAATAAATATACTGTATTTTATTTAATTAAGAACTTACCACAAATCCATTTTAAGAAGCAAGAAACTGAACTGAATGTCTCAAAAAGGAGGGTTCTATCTAGTTAAGATGCATATTTACATACCTTTACATAGTTGTTTTCCCACCTACTGAGCTTTAATCAATAACTTGCTTTGAAAACGAGAATCAGATTAGTTAATGGAAAAGATGTATCACATATGTTGACCATCTATGCACCGATTGTCCGCGAAACAGCAATTTCCTTTGAGCTAGAACCACCTAGCTCAGTGGGATGAAGTATTAACAAGTGGGCTTGTACTGCTGCAAGTTTGATTCCGTATAGAATTTCGCAAGTTCTTGTTTACAAAACCCTAAAATATGTCAGAAATTGCCGATTTTTCTGCTTCTCAACTTTTATCCCTCTATCGAGATCGCCAGTTGTCACCAGTAGAGGCAACAAAAGCTGCTCTGGAACGGATTGATACTTACAATACCTCAGTTAATGCTTTTGCGATCGTAGATGAAAAGACTGCTCTTGCTGAAGCCCATGCCTCAGAAGTCCGTTGGCTAAATAAAAATCCACTTGGCTTGATGGATGGGATACCCTTTACTGCCAAAGACTTACTGTTAACTAAAGGTTTACCAACGCGCCGAGGAAGTAAAGCGATTATCGTCAGTCAACCTTGGGAAGAAGATGCACCTGCAGTGGCTCGTTTGCGCGAACAGGGAGCCGTATTACTTGGAAAAACTACAACCTCGGAATTTGGTTGGAAAGGTGTCACAGATAGTCCTCTCACTGGTATCACTCGCAATCCTTGGAATACAGAACTGACACCCGGAGGTAGTAGTGGTGGGGCGGCTGTGGCTGCTGCATTAGGGATGGGAACAGTCCATCTCGCTACAGATGGCGGCGGATCGTCAAGAACACCAGCAGCGTTAACAGGGGTGTTTGGTTTCAAACCAACTTTTGGATATGTGGCTGGTTACCCATCAGCTCATACAGGTACTTTGTTTCATATTGGCCTTCTTGTTCGCACTGTTACTGATGCAGCAGTTACATTAAATGTCATTGCTCGTCCTGATGTACGCGATTGGTATGCTTTACCAGATAATCGACAAGATTATACTGTTGATTTAGATCGGGGTGTAGCAGGATTGCGAATTGCTTACAGTCCCAATTTTGGATATGCTGATGTCGAGCCAGAAGTAGCCGCCTTAGTGAAAGCAGCAATAGATGTTTTCGCTAAACTTGGTGCTGTTATTGAAGAAGTCAATCCAGGTTTTGCTAATCCCCGTAGTATTTTCCAAACCTTGTGGTGGGCGGGTGCAGCCAAGTTACTTCGTGGTTTTAGCCCAGAACAACAAGCTGCGATTGAAGAAGACTTGCGGGGTATAGCCAAAGAAGGCGATCGCATTACTTTATCAGAATATCTCAACGCCCAAGATGCTCGCGAAGCTTTAGGAAGACATCTGCAACGCTTTCACGAAAATTACGATCTACTGATAACGCCTACTTTACCTGTAGTTGCCTTTCCTGTCGGACAAAATAGACCCCAAGCATATATTGACAAGCCACAACGAGATTGGTCGCCGTTTGCATATCTTTTTAATCTTACACAACAACCAGCTGCCTCTGTACCTTGTGGCTTCACTAAAAACGGCTTACCTGTGGGTATACAAATTGTCTCTGCTAAATACAGAGATTTACTAGTATTACAAGCAGCTAGAGCATACGAAACCGTTTTTCCGTTCATCATGCCTTCAGAATTAAACACAAATCTTGTCCAGTAATCTCAACCGAAAATGATTGACAGTAAAAAATTTTCAAATAAATACTCCATCTTGCGTGTGGTACGGGCGTCCCCGCCCGTACATTCCAAAAGTGGGCTAAAAGTCCACACCACAAGAGATATTCAGAAGCCCCTAAGACCTATCTAGCAAGCATCTCACACAATCATCTCAGCCATCAAAAATAGTTTGTAATATTTAATGTTTGATAAACGAATAATTCGTGTATCATATAATTATGTTTCGCAGTACGTGCAATACAGATTTTTGTACGTAGCTAGGCAGAAATAAACCAAATTACATTACAAAATGTAAATCTGCCTGAAATTCTTACCAATGACGAATCACAAAGAGCAACATGACAGCAACGACTGACATTGATTTTAATGCTCGTGAGGCACTACGCCTACTCGGTTCCGATCCAGAAAACTGGATACCTGACCGTCCAGGGATAGACCACAACGTCACAATAGTAGGTGGTAGTGGCAGTGGCAGCACATTTGCATTTGCGCTACGGCGTGCTGGCATTGGTCGCGTGACGATAATTGATGCTGCTGAGGACGAGACCCATGCAGGCGTGTGGCTCACGCGAGCGCGGATGAAAAAGCTACGCACGCCAAAGAACTTACCTGGTCATGAACTGGGCATCCCAGAACTATCCTTCCAAGCCTGGTATGAGGCACGACATGGTGCTGAGGCATATGCAGCCATCGATCGCATTCCACGAGTGACATGGGCTGAGTACCTCAGCTGGTATCGGCAGTTCCTCGGCATTTCAGTTCGATACCAGACGAAGTTGGTGCGGGTGGAGCCAGCCGAAGGTTTTTTTCGCCTCCACCTTGAGGTAAACGGTGTCCCGCAGGTGGAAACTACACGTAAGATTATCTTCGCCAATGGTGTCGCTGGGACTGGTGGTCCATACATACCGCCTGTACTCGCTGACTTACCGCGCACGCTCTACGCTCACACCGCTAATGCCATTGACTTCGACGCATTACAAGGTAAGACTGTGGCAGTGATAGGTGCTGCAGCTTCAGCTTTTGATGCAGCAGGGGTGGCGCTGGAATCAGGAGCAAAAGCAGTACACTTATTTGCACGTCGCTCGGAGATTGCATCACTGCCAGTAATTCGAGTACGAGGTTACCCTGGTGCTTATTACAACTATCCACAACTGCCAGATGCAGCTCGTTGGTTTCAAGCTTGGCGCTTTCGTCAAGTAGGCTCCACACCACCACCTGATGCAATTGAGCGAGCGAGCGCGTTTTCTAATTTCCACTTGCATCTGTCTGCACCTTGGAAAAAAGCACAGGAAAAGAGCGGTCGTATCGTCGCTCAAGTAAACGATGATGTTTTCGAGTTTGATTTTGCGATCGCTGGTACTGGTTACTTTGTTGACCCAACAAAACGTCCCGAACTAGCCGACTTTGCTCATCATATTGCCCTCTGGCGCGATCGCTACGAGCCACCGGCTGACCAACGCAACGACGATCTGGGAACCCATCCCTACCTCGGCAGCGCCCACGAATACCTAGAGAAAGTACCTGGCAGTGAGCCCTACCTCAAAGACATCCACGTGTTTAACCCAGCTGGCTTCGTGAGCTTCGGTCTGCCTATCGGTGACGTACCCAGCATCCGACGTGACGTGCCAGCAATAGTAGCACGCATCAGCCATGACTTGTTCTTCGCTGACTGGGAGCAGCACGAGGCACGCATTACCAGCGACAATGTTGCACCGGACTTTCAGGACTCACTATATGCCAAAGCAGTGTGGAAACAGCCAGCCCATGCAGTTAGCTAGTAAACTTTAGGAGTAAAGAATATGCCAGTGGAAAAACGCTCTCAAGACAATAGCAATGGTTCATTGCCTTATCTTTTCTCGCCTGTTGCTGACAATGCCAGTAAACCCTCGCCCCTTGTACTTTTTCTACACGGAGCGAGAGATCGCGGTAACGATTTAGATGTGCTGCTGAAATGGGGTCTACCTCGTTTTGTAGATATTTCCAGCCCATTACCTTATGTTTTTGCAGCCCCCCAACTTCCTGAAGGACAGACTTGGGTGGAGCGAGATTCAGATGTTATTGCTTTGCTTGACGATCTCATCGCCGGACATCCCATCGATCCATATCGTGTAATCTTGTCTGGATTCAGCTTGGGTACGGCTGGTGCTTGGCATATTGCCGCTTCCAATCCCGGACGATTTGCTGGTTTAGTCGCAGTATCAGGTCGTGTACCCAAGACATTAGACGAAACTCAACTGACTGCACTCAAGGAAATTCCCATTCAAATATTCCAAGGTGGAAAAGACGAAAAACTACCGATTGAGGACACAGAGTCTATTGTCGCTACTTTGCGCGGACTAGGGGGAAAAGTAGATTTTACCGTACTGCCTGATGGGGATCATTTTATTGCCGATGAAGTGTACAGCGATCCGAAGTTGCAACAGTGGCTAGTTTCACAGAACCGTCGCAACACTGCCCTAGTTGTCTGATACATCATATAATCAAGTTGAATTATGCCCACTGACTTAACCTGCGATCGCAATGTCAGATTCTCGCAAAGAAATCAGAATTTGTTTTATTGGTGAATCGTTTGTCAATGGCACAGGCGATCCAGAGTTTCTGGGCTGGACAGGTAGAGTGTGTCGCAATACTGAATCTAAAGGATACGCAATCACTCACTACAACTTGGGGGTACGAGCAGAGACGAGTCGGTATCTCAAACAACGTTGGCACTCAGAAGTTTCCTATCGACTCCCACCAGAACATGATGGTCGAGTAGTGTTTTCCTTTGGGGTAAATGATTCAGGATGGGCGGGGAAAAAGCAAGGCATCGAACTTTCAGAGTCGATCGCAAATGCTCGTAATATCCTGACTCAAGCAAAGCAACTCTATCCTATCTTGATGGTTGGACCACCACCGTGTGGTGATGCCAATCAAGAAAAAAGAAATCAAATTATTGCAAATCTGTCGCGGGAATTTGCATTAGTTTGTAATGAATTAAATGTTCCATATCTTGATGTGTTTTCCAGTTTGGTGAAGTCATCGATCTGGCTAACAGAAGCGAAAGCTAATGACGGTGCTCATCCAAAAGCAGACGGTTATGCAGAATTTGCCGCGATGGTACAAACTTGGGAGGGTTGGTTAAATTGGTTCACACCTTAAAAATAGAACCGTAGCACATTTTCAATTTCCTACACATCCTTGTAGAGACGCGATGTAGAGACGCGATTAATCGCGTCTCTACATCAATGGGAATTTTGAAATTCATATCTTGATTCAGCAACGCCCTTTTTTATGTACTGCACTCAACTGAAAACCTCTATATTTAGAAATTTCAATCAACAACATCATCATGACGTTACCAACTACAAATCTCGGTAAAACAGGATTGACTGTTTCACGCCTTACTCTTGGCACCATGACCTTTGGATTGCAGAGTGACGAAGAAACTTCTAGGGTCATCCTTGATACAGCCGCCGATGCTGGTATTAACTTTCTGGATACAGCTGATGTTTATCCCCTTGGCGGTGGAATTGACACTGTAGGACGCACCGAAGAAATCATTGGACGCTGGCTCAAAGGCAAGCGCGAACATTTTATACTAGCGACTAAGGCTGTAGGTAAGGTTGGTCCTGCACCTTGGGATCGGGGTGCTTCGCGCAAGCATCTTTTAGATGCGATCGATGCTTCTCTCAGACGATTGCAAACTGATTATGTGGATCTGTATCAATTGCACTCTGATGATGCCTCAACCCCTTTGGATGAGACTTTAGAGGCTCTAGACACCATAGTTCGTTCTGGTAAAGCACGCTATATTGGAGTCTCTAACTTCTTAGCTTACCGACTCAGCCGCGCTTTAGGTCGTGCTGATGTTCGGAATCTAACTCGCTTTGTCTCGATACAGCCTCGCTACAATCTATTGTTTCGCGAAATTGAGCGAGAACTCTTGCCCCTCGCGCAAGAAGAAGGGCTGGGTGTAATTCCTTACAATCCGTTAGCGGGAGGTTTACTTACTGGCAAACACAATCTTGCTCAAGGTCCCACTACAGGAACTCGTTTCACTTTAGGTGCTGCTGCTGAACGTTATCAAGAACGCTATTGGCACGATCGCGAGTTCAATACTGT